>JASFFN010000037.1:0-8816 GCA_050124275.1 Roseobacter sp.
CGAGGGATCGATGTCCAGCCCTTTGAGTTCGCCCTTGGCCGTGCAGGTCGCTTTCACGAGGCCGGCACCCGACGCCCCTTCGACCATGATGTTTTTCATGTCTTCCTGCATTTGCGCCATTTTGGTCTGCATTTCCTGCGCTTTTTTCATCATGCCGGCCATATCGCCGAGCGAGCCTAGTCCTTTGAGCATCTTTTTTTCCTCTTGGTTTATGTGTTGGTTGTAGTTCGGGTGTCGGTTCAGGCGAGTTTGAAAAGGCCGTCAACCTTCCTCGAAGGGGTCCCATTCGTCTTCGATTTCGGGCAGGGCTTCCTCGGTGGCTTCAGCGGCGATCTGCTCGGGCGTTCTGATGGCGGTGATGCGCGCTTTGGGGAATTTGGCGAGTACGGCTTGCATCAGGGGATGTTCAATCGCGCTGGCTTGCAGGGCATTTTCGGCCGCGTCACGCACCTCTGCGATGGTCTCGCTCTGGCTTTCGTTGACGATCGTGACGGCCCAGCGGTTTCCGGTCCAGTGTTGCAGCCTCTGACCCAGCCGCTGCGCCAGATCACGCGGCGCATTTTCGGTGGGCGCGAATTCGATGCGCCCCGGCTGATACTGCGCCAGCCGGACACAGGTTTCGACCTCCACGAGCAGTTTCACGTCCCGGTTTGCCCTTATCAGCTCCACGACATGATCAAACGTCGGATAATGAGCGAGGGCGGACTGCGTGTCGTATGCCAATGCAGCGATCGGACCGCGCGCTGTCCCGTCGCCAGACGGGTCCTTGGGCGGATCCGGCCTCATGGTTGCTTGCGTCAACGGTCCCGAACCATTGCTTTGCGATGTGTGCCCGCCGCGCGGCGCACCGGAAGGCGGCGGAGCCTGTGCATTCAATTTGCGTACCAGTTCTTCCGGCGCGGGGAGGTCTGCGACATGCGTCAGCCGGATGATCGCCATTTCCGCTGCCATCATCGCGTTGGGCGCGCTGGCGACTTCGTCCAGGGTCTTGAGCAGCATTTGCCACAGGCGTGTCAGAACGCGCATCGGCAGTTTGGTGGCGATGGCCTGCCCGCGGGCGCGCTCGTCAGGAGATATCGTCGGATCGTCCGCAGCTTCGGGGGTGATCTTGACGACCGAGACCCAATGGGTGATTTCGGCCAGATCCTTCAGAACAGCCATCGGATCGGCCCCTTCCGCATATTGCGCGGAAAGCTCGGCGAGCGCGCCCGCGGCGTCACCCTTCAGCACCAGATCAAAAAGGTCGAGCACGCGCCCCCGGTCCGCGAGGCCCAGCATGGCGCGCACCTCGCTTGCGGTGGTCTTGCCGGCGCCGTGGCTGATCGCCTGATCGAGCAGCGACGTCGCATCACGGGCGGACCCCTCGGCGGCCCTCGCAATCAGGGCAAGCGCGTCGTCAGCGATTTCCGCGCCTTCCGCCTTCGCGATTTTCTGCATCATGGCGATCATTGCTTCGGGTTCTATCCGGCGCAGGTCGAAGCGTTGGCAACGTGACAGGACGGTGACCGGCACTTTTCGGATTTCGGTGGTGGCAAAGATGAACTTCACATGCGCAGGCGGTTCTTCCAACGTCTTGAGAAGCGCATTGAACGCGCCGGTTGAAAGCATGTGAACTTCGTCGATGATATAGACCTTGTACCGCGCAGAGGCGGCGCGATAGTGCACCGAGTCGATGATCTCGCGGATATTGGCGACACCGGTGTTCGACGCGGCATCCATTTCCAGCACGTCCACGTGCCGTCCTTCCATGATGGCCGTGCAATGCTCACAGGTGCCGCAAGGTTCGGTCGTCGGCCCGCCTGTTCCATCCTTGCCGATGCAGTTCATGCCCTTTGCAATGATCCGCGCGGTCGTCGTCTTACCGGTTCCGCGAATGCCGGTCATGATGAAGGCTTGCGCGATGCGGTCGGCTTCAAAAGCGTTCCGGAGCGTCCGCACCATCGCCTCCTGCCCGACCAGATCGGCAAAGGTTTCCGGGCGATATTTTCGCGCGAGGACCTGATAGGTGGGCTGTTCAGTCACTGACATCTCTTGCGTTGCGGGTACGGATTCGGCGGCTCAGAGCACAGGTTACGCCGCAGAAACGACGAGGACAACGCCGCAGCGCGGACATTTGAGGCCAAAAAAGCGCCGGTTCTGTCATACTGCCCGCCCGGACGACCCCACACAAGCGTGGGTCGGAAAATCTGTGTTCCATCGGTCAGGGCCATTTGAACGGAGCATAATGCCCGTGGCCGCCCGTCTGTTTAGCGTGAAAGCATGAACGCAGGGCAGTGCTTGTTGGTGAGAGGCTGGACAACGACCCAAGCGGGGCTCGTTACGGCTGCTTCCTTCCGGACCTGACCGGGTTGGCGAGGCGCTCGCCCGCGCCAACCTCTCGACCCTGCATATAGGCAAGCTTTTGATCCGCTGCAAGCCGACAGATCATAGGTGAATGCGAATCCGCAAAAACCCGTCATCCGATTGACCGCAGATTTCCGGTGCCAGATGCGCGATCTCTTCAAGGTGATTTGCGGCCTGCGGCGCAGTGTGCAGCACCGCGCTGAGGTTCAGATCCCGGGCGAAAGACCATGGTTTTGCTGTCCGGACTTCATCGCAGTCCGGCGCACGGAGATAGTCGAGCACCGCATCCTGCAAGGGAGCATATCCCTTCAGCACTGTCGCACCGCTCGGAAAAGGCCGGTAAAGCCCACCGCCGCCCGCGCGATGATCGGTCGTAGCGACAATGAACTCCTGCGCGGGTTCTATGGCGCTCCCACGATATGAAACGTCGCGGACCCTGCCACTGGTCGCGCCGGTCGCGCCTCCTGTTGCATCGAACAAAGGCGGCCGACTTGGATCGATACGGTATTCTAGCCCATAGATGGCGTCATAGCGAAACCCCGGGACATTCGGATCCGTCAAGAGTTGATCCGGGTCGTCCGCCTGCAAGGTGTTGAAGATCAGGGCGGACCGCTCAAGCCATTCAATCAGTTGGGCTCCCGTTGTCCGGACGGCCCAGACATTGTTTGCATAAGGATTCATGCCCGCGATGTGCCGCCTCCGAATCTCTCCGGCGGGCAGGAAGATAAAATTGTCCGGCCCCTCGAGGCCGCCCGTCAACGCCACAGAGGCTTGGGCCAGCAAAGGCAGCGTTGCGTGGTCGGTGTCGGCGATCGCGCGGGCGACCACGCGATATTTTGACGCCGCAAGAAGCGCTGGAATTGGGCTGGGATCTGCCAACGCAAAATAACTGTGCATGGGCTTTGCGATCCTACCGACCGGCGCCGACAGAAGTTTGCGGGTTTTTTCATGTGTCTTGCGGGCAAAGGACAGGATACGGGTGTCTTCCGGCGTATCTGCCCGGGCGCTGCGCAGATCGACGGAATGAGACGCAATTTTCCAGCCCATGCCGGCAGCGGACTTCTGCAGACGAAGATCGATCACCGCGAGATCTTTCGCCGATGCTCCCGGTTGTGCAACCGGTTTTCCCAGAACGGTGCCCGTGACCCAATCTGCGTCTTTCAAACCTTTGTGGTCCGGACCGGGGAACCTCAGGTGTGTGTGGCCGCCGATGACCACATCGATATTCTCAAGACCTGCAACATCGTGGATCAGGTTTTGCGCCTCCGGGCCTTCGTCGAAGAGCGCAAGCCCCATATGCGCAAGTGCGATTACGATATCCGCACCTTTATCGCGCAAAAGCGAGGCTGTTTTATCCAAGCAGGGCAGGGGTGCCTTCACGCTTGCGCGTTCTTGCAGGTGATACTGGCTCCACAGTGCGGTTTTGTCGGGAAGGCTCGACACGACACCGATCTTCAGGGTATCCGCACCGCCACCGCGGATGGAAACCTTTCTTTCCAACGTGCAGTAAGGCCGCAGCGCCCCGAGCTGTTTCGAGGTGAGGTTGGAACAAACCACCGGCATCTCATACTGTTCCAGACACGCTTGCAGCCGGTCCAGCCCGTAATCGAAATCGTGATTTCCAAGCCCGCCGGCATCGTATCCGAGGTAGTTCATGCTTGCGACCATAGGGTGTGTTCGTTGATCGTCCGAAGCGGCGATGACATCCGCGACGGCCGAGCCCTGAAAGGTATCTCCGTTGTCGAACAGCAGGCAAGTCGCGCCGGACTGGTCGGCCTCCTGTCTGGCTTCGCGGATAAGGACAGCCAGCTTTGCCAGGCTGCTGCCGTTGCTTTGGCGATCCCATATGTAATCGAACGATGTAATTTGCATGTGCAAATCACTTGTTGCCAGCAGGCGCAGCTTTGCCTCACGGGGTCTTCGGAAGGCGATTGTCCTGATCTCCTGAAAAAAGCGCGTAACAACCAAAAGATGATCCGAGTACCATCAGATCGCGCTGGAGTTGGCAAGCCAAAAGCCCTGCAAATATGCTGAGGCCTTGCGCTATCGGTAACCGCGTGCAAATGCTCGGTGTCGAGGTGTTGGATCAAGATGCGAGACGCGGAAACAGTGACATTCGGGGGCGGTGCTCTCGATCGCGCAGGCGAAATCCGCACCGATGCGGATGCCATCGCTGCGGCAATGGCGCATCCGGCTGCGCGCGCCATTGCATTCTGGCGGGGCAAGCCTTTGCTTCAACTGGAACAACCGGCAAGCCTGCTGCAGCTTCCCATGGACCATGCGGTTCTGAACGAGGCCGGCGAAGCGCCTGTCTTTCTCGGGCGCCAAAACGACGCACCGCGTTTCGCGTTTGATGTTTCCGCCTGGGTCCCTGCGGATCTTGATGAAACGGTTTTGGGTGGTTTCCACGATCCCAGCGAGCAACGCCATCCGGATTTGCCTTCATCCAGTGCCTTTGCCGAGTTGCGCCGCGTCATGACGTGGTTGTCAGCGCAGGACGCCGAACTAGCGGCCACAGGAAAAGCAATTCTGGGCTGGCACCAGACCCACGGGTTCTGCGCGTGCTGCGGGGCCGCTTCCCGGATCGCGCAGGCCGGTTGGCAGCGACTTTGTCCGGCGTGCAACGCATCGCACTTTCCACGCACCGACCCGGTCGTGATCATGCTGGTGACGCATGGTAACAGCGTGCTTGTCGGTCGCTCGCCAGGATGGCCCGAAGGCATGTATTCGCTTCTTGCAGGCTTTGTGGAGCCCGGCGAGACGCTCGAAGCCGCCGTGCGGCGCGAAGTCTTTGAAGAAACCGGCGTGGTCGTCGGCCCGGTCAGTTATCTTGCCAGCCAGCCGTGGCCGTTCCCGGCCTCTCTGATGATTGGCTGTGCGGGCGAGGCCGTCAGTCGCGAGCTTAACATCGACCCGCTGGAAATCGAGGATGCGATGTGGGTGACGCGTGAGGATATGATGGCCGCCTTCGCCGGTGACCACCCCGCGATCCTGCCGGCGCGCAAGGGTGCGATCGCGCGTTTCCTGCTGGAAAACTGGCTGGCGGACCGTCTGGACTGATAGGGGGGCGCCGGATGTCGGAAAAAAGAGAACCAGAATGAAGTTTTCGACGCGGGAAGATATCGAAGCGCCGATCCGCGACGTTTTCGAGATGCTCTCGGATTTCTCGGTCTATGAACGCGCGGCCATGCGGCGTGGCGCCGAAGTGCGCCGGACCGACAGACTGGCACAACCGGGTTTGGGAGCGACTTGGCAAGTCCAGTTTAAACTACGGGGCAAGCAACGGCAGCTTGATCTCGAAGTCGTCAAGTATGCGGCACCGACGGACTTGGTCGTCAGCCTGACCTCTAAAAACATCACCGGTCAGGTGACGTGCGAACTCTTTGCCTTGTCCAGAGCGCGCACGCGCATCATATGCGCCATCGAGGTAAAACCTCTGACCTTGACCGCACGCTTGCTGATCCAGTCGCTCAAGCTCACGAAAAAGTCCCTGGATCAGAAATACAAGGACCGCGTGGCGGAACTGATAACCGACATGGAAGACCGCTACAGCCGCTTTGCCTAGTAGCGATCCGGATGGGCCGGATAGACCCCCAGAATTTCCACCATGTTCGTGAAGTAATCCAGTTCTTCCATGGCGCGTTGCACACCGGGGTCGTCCGGGTGACCTTCGATATCGGCGTAGAACTGCGTCGCGGTGAAGGATCCGCCAACCATGTAGCTTTCCAGCTTCGTCATGTTGATCCCGTTGGTCGCAAACCCTCCCATCGCTTTGTAGAGTGCGGCAGGAATGTTCCGCACTTCGAATACGAAGGTTGTAATCATGTGCTCGGCACGCCGGGTCGTGTCCAGTTCATGCGACATCAGCACGAACCGGGTCGTGTTGTGATGTTCGTCTTCTATGTCGCGAGCCAGGATCTCCAGCCCATGGATTTCCGCGGCCACCGCACTGGCCAGCGCACCCACACCGGGTTCTTTCGTTCTTGCCAGGTCTGCTGCGGCCCCGGCGCTGTCAGCGGCAGCTTCCGCGGTGATTCCGTGTTTTTCAAGAAAGCTGCGTGCTTGCGGGATTAAGACCAGATGGGCGCGTACGCGTTTGATTTCATCCAGTTTCCGGCCCTTCGGCGCCATGAGGTTGATGCGCACGCGAATGAAACGCTCGTCGATGATATGCAGTCCGCTTTGCGGCAACAGACGGTGAATGTCCGCGACGCGGCCATAGGTCGAATTCTCGATCGGCAGCATTGCAAGATCGGCCCTGCCGTCGTGCATTGCCTTCAGGACGTCATCAAAAGTCGCGCACGGCACCGGAATTGCGTCGGGACGCGCCTTGACGGAAGCCTCGTGACTGTAAGCGCCCAGATCGCCCTGAAAAGCGATGCGGGTGTTGGTTTTTGGTGTCATTCCGGTTTCCTAACACAGGCGTGCGACAAAAAAGGGCGTTTCGTCGCGGTCAGTACACCTTGCCACGGCCAAGGTGAAGACGTAGATACCCGTCCAAACAGCAAGAAACGGATCTTAGCCATGGATACTATGACTTTCACGAAAGCCGCTGGCGGCTTGTGCGGCGCATTGCTCGTATTTCTGTTGGGTAAATGGGCGGCCGAGGAGTTGTTCCACGTCGAAGCGCATGGTGAAGCGTCCTACGTCATTGAAGTCGAAGGCGGCGAGGAAGTTGCCGAGGTTGAAGAAGTCGATTTCGCGACGATCATGGCATCCGCCAGTGTCGAAGAAGGTGCAAAGGTGTTCCGCAAATGCTCGGCCTGCCACAAGTTGGTCGCTGGGGAGAATGGGACGGGTCCATATCTCTATGGCGTTGTCGGTCGTGACATCGGCTCTGCCGACGGCTTTGGATATTCCGACACCCTCGCATCGATGGATGGCGCTTGGACGCCCGAAGCGCTGAGCGGGTTCCTCGAGAAACCCTCTGCCTGGGCCCCTGGCACGTCCATGGGGTTTGCCGGTCTTAGAAAAGTCGAGGAGCGGGCTGACGTCATTGCGTATCTCGACAGCCTCGACGACTGACGATACCCGGATCACAACGACGATAGCCGCGTGCCATGTGCTACGCGGCTTTTTTGTTGTGCGGATCCTCCAAAGAGGCGCCTGATCACATTTTCGCAACTTGTATCTTGGCCCGGCCTCCCGTTAGCTTACATCTGAGCAGAGCAGTCGGAAAACCCGACGCCATTGAGGAGGACATCCACATGACGGAACCACTGGTTCAGATCGTGAAACCCCGCGCCGCGCGCGCTTCGATGGCGAAATCCGTTTCGATCTTTCTGGCGGTGGTTGCCTGTATGATTTGGTCTCCCGCGACGCGCGCACAGGACAACATGATCGTCAGCCACGGCTACTCATTCTACGGCGATCTCACCTATCCGGCGGATTACCAGCATTTTTCTTACGTGAACCCCGACGCGCCGAAGGGCGGCGAGATTGCGCTCAGCGTGGTGGGGACGTTCGATTCCATGCATCCCTATACACGCAAAGGCCGTGCGGGTGCGCTGGCCACGGTCATGTACGAAAGCCTTCTGGGCGACGGAACCGGCGGGGCGTCTGCGCCGGCGGATGTCTATGGCGAGTCCTACTGCCTGCTGTGCGAACGTCTGGAGTATCCCGAGACAAAGGACTGGGTCATTTTCTACATGCGCCCCGAAGCGCGTTTTTCCGACGGAACGCCGGTGACCGCACACGACATCGCTTTCAGCCACAACCTGCTGTTGGACGAAGGGCTCAAGTCTTATGCCGACGCGGTGCGCAAGCGTATCCCGAAAGTCGAAGTCATCGATGACCACACCATCAAGTTCTACTTTACCGAGGGCATATCCCGCCGGAGCCTGATCGACCAGGTGGGTTTCGTGCCCGCGTGGTCGAAAAAGTGGTACGAGGAAACCGGCGCCGGGCTGGATGAAAGCCGGCTCGAGGTGTCTCCGGGGTCCGGTCCTTACATGATCGACAGCGTCGACGTGAACCGGCGCATCGTTTACAAGCGCAACCCTGACTACTGGGGCAAGGATCTGCCCTTCAACGTGGGACGCAACAACTTCGACGAAATCCGGATCGAGTATTTCGGCGACGATACTGCGGCCTTCGAGGCCTTCAAGGCCGGAGAATATACTTTCCGCAGCGAGGGCGACTCCAAGAAATGGGCCACGGGCTACGACTTTCCCAAGGTGCGCGACGGTTCGGTCGTGATTGAGGAATTGCCGGATGGATCGCCGCCGACGCCGTCCGGGATCGTTTTCAATCTTGGCCGGGATGTTTTGCAGGACCGGCGCGTGCGTCAGGCGCTGGCACTGGCGTTCAATTTCGAATGGACCAACGAAAGCCTGCAGTACGGCCTGTTCAGACAGCGCGTTTCCTACACGCAGGATACGCCGCTGATGGCAACTGGTCTGCCCGAAGGCGCCGAACTCGCCTTTCTGGAAAGCCTCGGCGATCTGGTGCCTTCCGAGATGATGACCGAGCCC
>JASFFN010000038.1:0-8778 GCA_050124275.1 Roseobacter sp.
ACGCTTTTGGGTGGGGGTGTGGTTCTGACCGGTTTCGGATGGCGCGACATAGTGGACACGGCATGGAGCGACTTACCGGTCATGGTGTGGGTCACATTGTTCTATATAGCCGTTTTCGCGTCATCTCTGAGCACGTGGTTGCTGCAAAGCGCCGCCATGCATCTGCCGTCGGCGAAGGTCATGGCCTACACCTATCTGGTGCCAAGCTGGGTGATCTGCTGGGAGTTCATGATGGGGAACGGCTTGCCCGCGCCGCTGGTACTGGGAGGCGTTCTTCTCACTGTCGCCGCCTTGGCGATCTTGCTGCGGGATGAAGAAACGCAAAGATGACTTTGCGTCCAAGCCTCCTCGGCCTTGTCAGTCCTTGCCCGGCGGAGGTGCAGGCAGCTCCGTCGCGAGAAAGCGCTCGAAGGCATCGAGATTGACCGGCTCGAATTGCCCGAAGCCTTGCATCCAGACGGAGGCTTCCTTCAATGCATCGGGTTCGAGTTTGCACCATTTCACGCGCCCCCGCTTTTCCTGACTGATGAGACCCGCAGAGGTCAGCACGCCGAGATGTTTGGAGATTGCCGCCAATGACATCTCGAAAGGTTCGGCCACGTCGGTGACCGCCATGTCGTCCTCCAAAAGCATGGTCAGGATGGCTCGCCGCGTCGGGTCGGCCAGAGCGGCAAATTTGTGATCGAGATCGTCGGTCATGCACAACGCTCTGCACTGCCCCGGATAAATCGTCAACCATTTGGTTGAATATACCGGACGCGCGAAAAACCAGTCTGGCGCGCCTGCGACAGGGTGACCCGCTTTGGTCAAGCGAGAATATAGTGTAATAAAAACAGTTGATTAGGAAGTGTGTCGCAAGGGTGCGAGGGCGGTTGACTCGTCGCGTGCGGCACCGTAGCACAAGGCATCTGTGACGGGGACATTTGTGCGTGTGACCGACCGTGAGCACAAAAAGCGCATCGAGCAACTCGAGGCCAAGATCGCGGCGGCCAAAAAGGCGCAAATGCCCGGCCCGAGAACAGATGAGCACTACTCCCAAGCGCAGCTTGCGTGGCGGATGGTAATCGAACTCGTTGCCGGTCTGGCGATCGGGTTCGGCATGGGCTACGGGCTTGACGTCCTGTTCGGGACGCTGCCGTTGTTCATGGTGATATTTACGATGCTGGGCCTTGCGGCGGGCGTGAAGACGATGCTCCGTTCCGCCAAGGAGGTTCAGGAAAAGAAGCTGGCCGAACTGGCCGAGGAGCGAGACGAGGGAGCCTGAGATGGCAACAGAAGCAAACGGCGGCGAAGAAGGCGGTCTTGTCTTCCACCCGATGGACCAGTTTATCATCCAGCCGCTGTTTGGCGGAGATGTAACCTGGTATTCGCCGACGAATTCGACGCTCTGGATGGCGCTGTCGGTCGTCGCGGTCATCCTGCTTCTTGTCGTAGGCAGTTCGAGGCGCGCGATTGTCCCGTCCCGGTCGCAATCGGTGGCCGAGATGACCTATGGCTTCATCTACAAGATGGTCGAAGACATTTGCGGCAAGGAAGGCTTGAAGTTCTTTCCCTACATCATGACGCTTTTCATGTTCATCGTCTGCGCAAACTTCCTTGGCCTGATCCCCACGTCGTTTACTCCGACATCGCATTTCGCGGTCACGGTGTTCATGGCGCTGGCCGTGTTCATCACCGTCACCGTCGTTGGCTTCGTCAAGAACGGCGCTGCCTTTCTCAGCCTGTTCTGGGTGTCATCTGCACCGCTGCCGTTGCGACCTGTACTGGCGATCATCGAAATCATTTCCTATTTCGTGCGTCCGGTCAGCCATTCCATCCGTCTTGCCGGTAACGTCATGGCTGGTCACGCGGTCATCAAAGTTTTCGCGGGCTTCGCGGCAATTGCCGCCGTCAGCCCTGTGGCCGTGCTCGGCATCACTGCGATGTATGGTCTGGAGGTCCTTGTGTCCTTCATCCAGGCCTACGTCTTTACGATTCTCACGTGCGTTTATCTCAAGGACGCGCTCCACCCGCATCACTAATTCGGACAGATTGTCCGTTCCTACACTCAACTTCCAATCGTAAGGAGAATTCACATGGAAGGCGAACTCGCACATATCGGCGCAGGTCTGGCAGCAATCGGTTCTGGCGCCGCCGCCATCGGGGTCGGCAACGTGGCCGGCAACTACCTCGCGGGCGCTCTGCGCAACCCGTCCGCCGCTGCCTCTCAGACAGCGACACTCTTCATCGGCATCGCGTTCGCGGAAGCGCTGGGGATCTTCGCGTTCCTCGTCGCCCTCCTGCTGATGTTCGCTGTCTAAGGCTTAGAGACAGTCGAAGATCCTTACGGTCGGGCGGCGCGGTTTTTCGCGCTGCCCGATGACACGGACCTGGTCCACAGCAGCCCGTTTCTTTCAGGAGAGCAACATGGCAAGCGAAAATACCTCCGGCGATGGTCTCGCTGACGCAATCGGCGTAGCATCTCATTCGGCCACCGAAGCGAACGCCGGAATGCCGCAGCTGGACTTTTCGACCTGGGGCAACCAGATCTTCTGGCTGGTGGTAACGCTGGTCGTGATCTACATGGTTCTGTCGAGAGTCGCTTTGCCACGCATCGAGGCCATTCTGGCGGAACGCAAAGGTACAATCACGAACGACATCGCGGCCGCGGAAGACTTCAAGGCCAAGGCGCAGGACGCGGAAGCTGCCTATGACAAGGCGTTGGTTGATGCCCGTGCCGAAGCCCATCGCATCGTTGCGGAAGCTAAGGCGGAGATTCAAAAGGATCTGGATGCGGCGATTGCGAAAGCCGACGCGGAAATCGCGGCCAAAGCCGCGGAATCTGAAAAGGCCATCGCTGACATTCGCGCGGGCGCGGCCGAAGCAGTGAAGCAGGTCGCCAGGGATACCGCGCAAGAGATCGTGGCGGTCATGGGTGGCAAAGCCGATGCCAAGACGATCAGCGGTGCAGTAGACGCTCAGTTGAAAGGATAAGTTACATGCGCAGGTATATCAGCCTTTCGACATTCGGGGTCGCCCTTCTGGCGGCAAGCCCCGCCTGGGCTGCAAAAGGCCCATTCTTTTCGTTGAAGAATACCGATTTTGTCGTGCTGCTGGGACTGATCGTCTTCGTTGGCATTCTGGTGTATTTCAAGGTGCCGGCAATGATCGGCAAGATGCTCGACAAGCGCGCGGACGGCATCGAAGCGGAGCTGAACGAGGCACGTGCGCTGCGCGAAGAGGCGCAAAGCCTTTTGGCCAGCTATGAACGCAAGCAGCGCGAAGTCAAAGACCAGGCCGAACGGATTGTCGCCGCCGCCAAGGAAGAAGCAACGATTGCTGCGGAACAGGCCCGTGCGGATCTTGAAGTATCTCTGAAGCGGCGCATTGCAGCCGCCGAAGACCAGATCGCCAACGCTCAGGCCGCCGCCATCAAGGAAGTGCGCGATCAGTCGGTGATAATCGCCGTGGCTGCCGCGCGCGAGGTGATCGCGAAACAGATGACTGCGGCGGAAAGCAACAACCTGATCGACAGCGCGATCGACGAGGTCGAAGCGAAGCTGCACTAGGCTATTTGTACCAGACGATCAGAAAGCCCGGCCTCGTGGTCGGGTTTTTTTTGGCAAACGGCTTCCGCAACAATCCGTGTCAGAAGATGGTGCGGGACGTTTCGCTTGCCCAAGGGCGCAAACCGGCATCAAATGACGGTTTTTTGACGTGGACGAACCCAAGGGCCCAGCAGAACGCATTGCCGCCGTGCAAAATCAAGGAGCGCGTGCCGCCGTTGCTCGATGCATACGCTGGTGCCCTTGTCATCCCCGAAATGATGCGCGTGCGCCCCTATTGCTGGCACATTCGGCCAAGGTCAACTCGCCTCTGTAAGCTGGTCAAGCCGTTGACGCGCAACCTGTTCATGCGCGGCCGTCTTTATATCGTCGCGCAGTGATGTTTCGACAAAATTCAGGTGGCTGTCGACCGCTTTTCGCGCAGCGTCGGGATCGCGTGCCTGCAAGGCCGCATTGATCGCCCGGTGCTGGTCCAGCAGATGCGCGCGCGTCGTGCGCTGGCGGAACATGACCTGGCGGTTGTAAAAAACGCCCTCTCGCAGCAATTCATACATCGATCGCATCATGTGCAGCATCACCACATTATGGCTCGCTTCGATGATCGCCATGTGAAAATCCGCATCCAGACGCGCTTCCTCGTCCGGATTGCGTTTCTGGTGCGCGACTTCCATTTTGTCCAGCACGGTCTGGACAACCTGCAAATCGGTATCCGATCCGAGGCGCGCCGCACGATCCGCAGCCAGCCCTTCCATGTCTTTTCGAAAGGCAAGATAGTCAAAAACGGCTTCGTCGTGCCGCGCGAACAATTCGATAAGAGCCGGGGAGAAGGCAGAGCCAAGCACATCCGCTACATACACGCCAGCGCCGGCTTTCGCTGCCAGCAGGCCCTGTTCCTGAAGTTGCGCGATGGCCTCGCGCAGGCTCGGTCGCGAAACGCCGAGTCGGTCGGAGAGTTCGCGTTCGGCCGGCAGCCGCTGCCCGGGTCGCAGTATGCCGCGCAAAATCAACCCTTCTATCTGCCGCACGACGGCAGAGGAAAGTTTTTCGGACGCGACAGGTCGAAAAGGCATCGGGATCTCCCTATTGGTAAAGATATATGACCACTTTTGCCCGTTCGCAATTTATTTCCGAGCATGAACCGACGACAAGGCGCTTTGAGCGCCCTGTGTGTCCCAGCTGGGTGTTTGTCATTGACTTTGGTTTTGCGTTGCCGGCTCCAAGCAAGATCATCGGATCGCTGCCACGCCCGGTCTCCCTGTTGCCTTTAACAATATGTTGTGGATAACTTTGCCTTGCATCCCACATTGTGGGCCCTTGCTGTTGACAGGACGGGGCAACGGCGGTCAGGCTGCAACTCTGCGGGAATCAATGAGAGTAACACGTTGCGCTTTTCGAAACTCAGGCTGACCGGCTTCAAAAGCTTTGTCGATCCGACCGATCTGATCATCGCGGATGGTCTTACCGGGGTGGTCGGTCCGAATGGATGTGGCAAGTCGAACCTGCTTGAAGCGCTTCGCTGGGTCATGGGCGAAAACCGTCCGACGGCCATGCGCGGTGGCGGCATGGAGGATGTCATCTTCGCCGGCGCGGCGACGCGGCCAGCGCGCAATTTCGCCGAAGTTTCTCTGCTCATCGACAACTCCGATCGCCTTGCGCCTGCGGGATTCAACGACAGCGACACCCTGGAAATCGTGCGCCGTATTACGCGGGATGTGGGCAGCGCCTATAAGGTCGGCACCAAGGATGTACGCGCCCGCGACGTGCAGATGCTCTTTGCCGATGCGTCCACCGGCGCGCATTCGCCTGCGCTGGTGCGCCAGGGTCAGATCGCCGAACTCATCAATGCCAAACCCAAGAGCCGCCGGCGCATTCTCGAAGAAGCAGCGGGCATATCCGGGCTCTACCAGCGGCGCCACGAAGCGGAACTGAAACTGAAAGGCGCAGAGACAAATCTAGCTCGCGTCGACGACGTGATCGAGCAACTGGCAAGCCAACTGGCGCAATTGGCGCGGCAGGCCCGACAAGCCGCCCGCTATCGTGAAATCGGCAATGAGTTGCGGCGCGTGGAAGGAATGTTGCTATATCGGCGCTGGCGGGAAGCAGACGATGCCCGGGCGGCGGCGGAAGAGGCGCTGAAAACCCAGGTGACCGCGGCGGCTCAGGCCGAAGCCGCCGTACGAATTGCGGCAAAGTCGCGAGTTGCCGCGGAAGATGCCTTGCCGCCTTTCCGCGAAGAGGAAGCCATCGCCGCGGCTCTGTTGCAGCGGCTGGCCGTTCAGCGTGATACACTGAGTGATCAGGAGGCGCGCGCCCACGCCCTGATCGAAACACTGACGGGTCGTATTGCGCAGCTGTCGCGCGACATCGAGCGTGAAACCGGTCTCAACCGTGACGCGGGTGAAACCATCGAGCGGCTTGAAACCGAAGCAGGGGCGCTGGAAGCGGCCTCCGAGGGCCACGACGCGGCCCTGGCGCAAGCAGCCGAAGCGGCGCGTGAAGCCGCCGCCATCCTGCAGGTGCGCGAAGAGGAGATGTCGGAACAGACCGAAGATGTCGCGCGTCTTGCGGCGCGGCATGGTTCTGCGCAGCGTCTCCTCGAAGACAGCCTCAAGACGCAGGAAAAGGCAGAGGCCGAGGCAACGAAGGCACGAGAGGCCGTCGCTGTTTCCCGAACTGCGTTCGCCAAGGCGACGGAAGACTTTGAGGCCGCTCAGATCGCGGAGCAAAAAGCCGTGACAGCGGCAGCAGAGGCGGAGCAGGCGCTGATCGAAGCGGATGAAGCCCGCGCGGACAAACAGGCGAGGGAAGCGGAGGCGCGCGCGAAACGATCCGAAGCGGAAGGCGAGTTGAACGCGCTGCGCGCCGAAACGGGCGCGTTGGCGAGGCTGTTGGAAAGAGATACGGCCGAAGGCGGCCAGATCATGGACAGTCTGCAGGTCGGGCAGGGCTACGAGAAAGCAATCGGTGCGGCACTCGCTGATGATCTGCGGGCGCCGCAGGTCGAGGCTGATGGCCCGTCGGGCTGGTCGGTGCTGCCCGCCTATCCCCAACATCAGGCCTTGCCTGAGGGCGTGACGCCACTGTCGCTGCACGTGTCGGTCCCGGGTGTTCTTGCGCGCCGCATCAGCCAGATCGGGCTCGTCGACCCTGATGAAGGCCCGCGTTTGCAGGAGAAACTGAAACCGGGACAACGGCTGGTCTCGGTCGAAGGCGATCTCTGGCGGTGGGACGGCTATCGCGCCTGGGCTGAAGACGCGCCCTCGGCGGCGGCTCTGCGGCTTCAGCAACTCAACAGACTGGAAGAGTTGAAACAGGCCCTCGAACAGGCGACGCAAAAGGCAGCCGGCGCGCAGGCGGCGCATGAAACACTTTCCGCACAACTCGCGCGGTTGACGAACGAGGATGCGAGGGCGCGCGACGTGCGACGGGAAGCCGACCGCCTGGTGGCCGAAGCCGGGCGTGCGCTGAGCCGGGCGGAAGCGGATCGTAATCTGTCCCAGGGCAGGTTGGAATCGCTTGGCCTTGCAGTGACCCGGCATGAGGAAGAGGCCATGGCCGCGCGCGCCCGGTGCAAGGAAGCCGAGCGCGCGCTCGCCGAACTGGGAGATCTGGCGGAAGCGCGGGCTCAGGCAGAGGCCATCCGGGTCGCTGTCGAAGCGTCGCGGATTACGATGATGTCGCGGCGCTCGGCACATGACGAATTGTTGCGGGAAGGGGAAGCGCGAAGAAAACGGGTGCATGAGATTGCCTCAGAGATCGGCACCTGGCGCGACAGGCTCGAAACGGCTGAAAAACGCAGTTCTGAATTGGCAGAACGCAAAGCCTCCACGGAGCTGGAACTGGAGAAAGCCAGTGCGTTGCCCGCGGAACTTGCGGAAAAACGCGCCGAGTTGAGCGAGGCCATAAACGCGGCGGAAGCGCGCAAGGCAGAAGCCTCCGATGTCTTGTCCCGGGCAGAAGCCTCATTGCGCGCGGCCATGGCGACCGAGAGGGATGCCGAGCGTCTCGCCTCCGAGGCGCGCGAGGCCCGCGCGCGGGCCGAAGCGCGCAGCGATGCCGCTCGGGAAACCGTCGCATTGGCGGCAGAACGCATTGCTGATGAAAACCAGCTGACGCCGAACCAACTGCTGGCGCAACTTGACGTCATTCCGGATGCGATGCCAGGCGCGGATGCTTTGGAAGCGGACGTCAACCGCCTCAAGCGCCAGCGGGATGCGCTTGGGGCTGTCAACCTGCGTGCGGAAGAGGATGCGCGTGACGTTCAGGCTGAGCATGATCTGCTGAGCAAGGAAAAGGCGGACCTCGAAGAGGCCATCAAGACCTTGCGTGGCGGCATCGCCGGTCTGAACCGTGAAGGGCGCGAGCGTCTGCTTACCGCGTTCGAACAGGTGAATTCCAACTTTTCCATGTTGTTCAGGCACCTTTTCGGCGGCGGAGAAGCCAATCTCGTGATGGTCGAAAGCGACGATCCGTTGGAGGCAGGACTGGAAATCATGTGCCAGCCACCCGGCAAGAAACTGTCAACCCTCAGCCTGCTGTCGGGTGGAGAGCAGACCCTGACGGCAATGGCCCTGATTTTTGCGGTATTTCTCGCCAATCCCGCACCGATTTGCGTGCTGGACGAAGTAGACGCGCCGCTGGACGATGCAAACGTCACGCGCTTTTGCGACCTTCTGGACGAAATGTGCCGCCAGACGGAAACGCGTTTCCTCATCATCACGCACCATGCCGTTACCATGGCGCGCATGGACAGGCTTTTCGGCGTGACCATGGCGGAACAGGGTGTCAGTCAGCTGGTCTCGGTCGATCTGACAAGGGCCGAAAAAATGGTCGCATGACCGGCGCGCTCTGCCGAGGTCGGGCTCCTTCAGCGCTTATCACTCTTTCGTGTGCAGAAAATGGTGGAGAACGCGCTTACGTTGAAGACATGAAGGTTCTTCACATCCTTGTCTTTACCGCTTTGGCATGCCCCGCCCTAGCCGCTGACTGGGCGCTCCGCGCGACGGACCGCGCGTTGACGCGCGACGAGGTAGTGGCTCTGACAGCGGGGCAAACCATGGTTTTCCATGATGACGGGCGGTCGAAGTATTCGGTCGGCGGCGCGTACTCCTACACATACGCGTCGGGCGAAGCCGCTTACGGCACTTATGATATTGCCGATGACGGGACAGTTTGCGTTGCCTACCGGAACGGTTTTGCGCGATGCGATCGTTACGTCGAAAATGGCGGTAAA
>JASFFN010000039.1:0-8733 GCA_050124275.1 Roseobacter sp.
AGCTGCCCCAACGCTTGTTCACGTTTCGCAGTTGTATCTCGGCCATGAGCCCCCCTGCTGCCGCAGACAAGGTGTCGCGCGCATTACCGAAGGCTAGTCACCGGTAACGGCACTTGGCAAGGAATTATTGCACACGTGTGCAAAATGATCCCGAATTCGTTTGTTTCCTGATTTCTCAGTTCGGCAACCGCGCTGGCAAACCCCAATTCGACCGAGGCCCGCGACACTCTGCTGCGCAACCATGTCGCGAAGAATCACGACAAAGGCTGCATGCATCTGCAGCAGCCTTTGTCGTCGCGCCGGCAAGCACAGATCAGAAAAATGCCTGCAAGCCGGTTTGCGCGCGTCCAAGGATCAGCGCGTGGATGTCATGCGTGCCCTCGTAGGTGTTTACGGTCTCCAGGTTCATCATGTGCCGGATGACCTGAAACTCTCCGCTGATCCCGTTGCCGCCGTGCATGTCGCGCGCCATCCGCGCGATGTCGAGGGCCTTGCCGCAATTGTTGCGCTTGATCATCGAGATCATTTCCGGCGCCGCCTGCGCCGTGTCCATCAGCCGACCGACCTGCAAGGCGCCCTGCAGTCCGAGGGCGATTTCGGTCTGCATGTCGGCCAGCTTTCTCTGGAAGAGCTGGGTGCCGGCAATCGGTTTTCCGAACTGGCGACGGTCAAGGCCGTACTGGCGCGCGGCGTGCCAGCAGAACTCTGCCGCGCCCATGACGCCCCAGGCAATGCCGTAACGTGCACGGTTCAGGCAACCGAAAGGCCCTTTCAGCCCTTCCACATTGGGTAAAAGCGCGTCTTCTCCCACCTCGACACCGTCCATTACGATCTCGCCGGTCACCGAGGCACGCAGCGACAGCTTGTTGCCCACCTTCGGTGCGGAAAGGCCCTTGGCGCCTTTCTCAAGAACAAAGCCCCGGATTTTGCCGTCATGCGCCTCGGACTTGGCCCAGACAACAAAGACATCTGCAATCGGCGCATTGGAAATCCACATCTTGGACCCCGTCAGCCTGTACCCTGTCGCCGTTTTCTCGGCCCGGGTCTTCATCCCGGCGGGATCCGATCCGGCATCCGGCTCGGTCAGGCCGAAACAGCCGATCAACTCGCCCGAGCACAGCTTGGGCAGGTATTTCTGTCTCTGCGCCTCGGTGCCGTATGCGTAAATCGGATAAATGACCAGTGACGACTGCACCGACATCATTGAGCGGTAACCCGAATCCACCCTTTCAATCTCGCGCGCGACAAGACCATAAGAGACGTAGGATGCGCCAAGACCGCCGTATTCTTCCGGCAACGTGATCCCCAGCAAACCCATTTCGCCCATCTCACGAAAGATGTCCGGCTCGACCGCCTCGGTCGCGTAGGCGTCGATGACACGGGGTTGCAGTTTTTCGGACGCATAGGCGGCCGCGCTTTCCTGAACCATCCGCTCATCTTCCTGAAGTTGAGTTCCGAGGCGGAACGGATCGGCCCAGTCGAACGATCCAAGATCAGGCGCATCTTTGGATTTCAGGATTGGGGTTTCCACATTCATATCTCTTCCTTCCCATGTAAGACGGGCACCGTTGACCGATCCTATCACCGCTGGCGCCGGTGAAAAAGCCCATGCGCACGCAAAGCCGCGAACCAGCCGCAATCACTTTTCGGACGACGGGCATTTTATAAACCGGACGGCGCACCAGCCTGCAAAATCGGACAAACCCGTGGCGATCCCATGCATAAGGTGATTCACATGCGCGTGGTTCCAAGTCCGCCAGTTTTCTTTGCCGATCCACCCGGGTTCCCAAAAAGCCGCGACAACACCCCAATTCACGCCGGCGCGCGACACCAAACCGTCACAGGCATCCCAGTTTCGGCGTATTCGGCGACCGGGCGGGCACCTATGCGGGTAGAGCGGCCACATTCAGCTGACTGTACCCCAATCAGAAACACTTTGTGCGCGGCGCAATTGCCGCCGGCAGGCCATTCAGCCGACCAGTTCTTGTCCCAATTGAAAACTAATTTTTAATCATCTGCTGATTGGGTGGGACCGATCGAAGGACTGTGTGTGTTGCTGCCCAGGCACCTGTTAAAAATGTTCCTGTTAACTCTTGGATTGGTCTCACCGGGAACCGCTGCGGTATCGGCGGATGAGCATGTGGTGATAATTCTGGAGGCTGCCTATTTCCCCCAGAAAACCACAGTGCGAACCGGGGATGTTGTGCGCTTTGTGAACGAAAGCGGGCGCGAGCACACGATATTCCACGCGAGCGGCAAATGGGCCACGCGCCCGATTGCCGATGGCGAAGAATTGTTGGTGACGATTGAGCCGGACATGGCCGGAGGTTTTTACGGCACGAGCGGAAAAGAGATCGCTGGCGAACTCGATCTTTTGAAGACAGACGTCGCCGACTGAAGAGGTTGGTAACGAGTATGGGCCCCGCCGAAAGGCGGGGCCGGTTTCATTTCCCGACCGGCTTTATCAAGTCAGGTCCGGACGCCCGGTTCGAGTTTACCGCGCGTGACACGCGGTGCATCGTCAGCACGCCTTCGGCCGCTGGCTTCATCAGTTTGGCGGCACCGTGGCCGAGCTCTCCCAGCCAAAGCCGCCAGTCGTCGGGCGCGAGAACCACCGGCATCCGGTGGTGAATGCGCCCCATCTCCTTATTGGCGGCCGTCGTCACCAAGGCACAGGTGCGCAATCGCGCGCCTGCCGGGTCAGCCCAGTCCTGCCAGATCGCTGCCATGGCCAGCGGAGCGCCATCGGATCTGGTTATGTACCATGGGTTCCGCTCACCTTCCGCCGTCTTTTTCCACTCGTAAAAGCCAGAAGCCACCACGAGCGCGCGCCTGTGGCGCGCCGCATCGCGGAAAGCGGGTTTCTCAGCGATGCTTTCCGCCCGCGCATTGATCAACAGCGGCCCCGCGTTCGGTTTCTTGTACCAGTGCGGCAAGAACCCCCAGCGCATCGACGTCAGCTGCCGCCGCGCTTCGGACCCGAGCGAGACGACATGCACGTTGTTGGTCGGGCATACGTTATAGTTGGGCACATCCGGCAGGTCGTTCGCCGGTTGCGCTTCGAACAATCGCGCCATCGCATCGTTGGGCAGTGTCACAGCAAAACGTCCACACATCCGCTATCACTAGCGCAGGGCCGCGCTGCGTGCCAGCACCACGAAACGCGAACAGCGCGCGGCCAAGCCGCACGCTGCGCTGCCAGCCCAGGCGGCCGACGCTTACTTCATCGTGATGCGTCCGTCGAGATAGGGCCTGTAGGGTGCATTGGCAGCGATGAATTCCGCCGTGACATCCGCCAGATCGGGCCCAAAGTCGTATGCGTTCATTGCCCCCTTGAACATATCGAAGCCGTCTCCGCCGTTGCGCACGAAATTGTTAGAGACAACGCCGTAGACCTTGTCCATTTCAATCGGCGCCCCGCCGACCATCACGTCGCTGATCCGCGCGCCGGGTTGCTTTGACAGATCGAAAGCATAGCTCATGCCCGCCACCTGAAGAAAGCGTCCCGCGCCTTCTTCGTGCTGGCTGACGGCATTCTCGAGTGCCTCGACGATTGTCGAACCTGTTACCTCGAACGTGCTCAACGTATTCTGAAACGGAAGAACAGTCAGGACCTCGCCCATCGTGACGTCTCCGGCATCGATGCTGGCGCGAATACCGCCGCCGTTCTGCACCGCGATCTCGATACCCTGATCCCGGACGCGGTCCAGCATGGCGTCGGCGATCAGATTGCCCATTTCGCACTCGCGCGCCCGGCAGGCATCGCGCTCGCCCATGATCGGCGCGGCCGCCTCCGCAACGACCCGGTTCCGAATTTCGTCAAGCGGGATGGCAGCCTCGGCAATGCGGTCTGCGATGAGTTCATCCGCCGGGACGGCAGCGTCCATGATCAGCGGCTCTCCGACCGCCGCCGTGAGGTTTCCGTCGTCGTCGAAGGTGACATTCAACTCACCCAGAAACTTGCCATAGGCATAGGCCTGCACGATCGCCGTGTCACCCACCATCGTCGGGTAAGGGCCTGCCGCGCCATCACTGGTGTTTGACAGCAGCGTGTTGGAGTGTCCGCCGACAATGACATCGACACCGGTGGTTTCCGCCGCAACGCGTTGGTCAACGCCGTATCCGGAGTGGCTGAGTACGATGATCTTGTTCACCCCTTCGGCAGTGAGCTTGTCTACCTCGCCCTGAACGGCCGCGACCGGATCAGAGAACGTGATATTGTCACCGGGCGACGCGAGTTCGTCGGTGTCTTCCGGCGTCAGACCTATCAGGCCCAGTTTCTCGCCGCCGCGCTCGATCACGACGGATTTCGGCAGCTTGTCCGCCAGCAGGGGTTCCCGCGTGACGTCCGCGTTCGACATCAGCACGGGAAAGTTCACGGCATCCATGAAGCCGCGCAGCACTTCGGGGCCATCGTCGAACTCGTGGTTGCCCACGGTCATCGCGTCATACCCCATCCTGTTCATCATTTCGGCGGCCAGTGCGCCTTTGTAATAGGTATAAAAAAGCGTCCCCTGAAACTGGTCTCCGCCGTCGACAAGAATGGAATTGTTGCTGCGCGCACGGGCCTCTGTGATCGCCGTCATCAGGCGTGCGGAACCGCCAAAGCACTTGCCCTCCGCGTCGTCTTCGGCCGAACAGCCGCTGTCGTACTTGCTGATTGGCTCGAAACGCGCGTGGAAATCATTGGTGTGAAGGATCGTGAGATTGTACTCGGCGGACGCCATGCCGCTGGTCATGACAAGTGCCGTGGTGACAGTTAAGAATCGTTTCATTCTTTTCCCCTCAGAAAGATGGCGCACACATGGTGGCCTCAGCCGCACGCGGAGTCAAAGCCTCAATCAGAACGCGAGAAGCAATGGCATCTGTGCTCTTGACCCCGATTTGCCGGCAGGGCATCACGCGGCGCATGTTGATCTTCAAGATATTCCGCTCGGACGAATGGACCGCGTTGCGCAAGACCGGCGAAAGCGCCGGCGCGCCCGTGGACCTGGCAGACGGCTACATCCATTTTTCCACCGCGGAACAGGCACCGGAGACGGCAGCCAAGCACTTTGCCGGCGAGGATGGCCTCATGCTTCTGGGCATCGACACGGATCGGCTGGGCACGGATCTCAAATGGGAGGTCTCGCGGGGCAATCAGTTGTTCCCCCATCTCTATCGCAACCTGCGTCTGGAAGACGTCGTCTGGGCCCAGCCTCTCCCCCTCGTGAACGGATCGCATCAGTTCCCGGCAGGTCTGCAAGAGGCGAGCCAGTGATATGCGGGACACCGTGATGCGGCTTGCCGAACAGGCAGGCTTGCGCGTGCTGCGCCGAATTGATCCGGAAACGGCGCATGGTCTTGCAATCAAGGCCTTGAAGATGGGACTGGCGCCACAGCCCGGTCCCATTACGTCCACCCGTCTGCGCACAACGGTTGCGGGGCTTGATCTGCTCAATCCGGTCGGGCTGGCAGCGGGTTTTGACAAGAATGCAGAAGCGATCACGCAGCTCTCGCAAGCCGGGTTCGGGTTCATCGAAGTCGGGGCCGCAACGCCCCTGCCGCAGCCCGGCAACCCCAGACCGCGCCTGTTCCGGCTGACCGAGGACGCCGCGGCAATCAATCGTTTCGGCTTCAACAACGACGGCATGGACGCCATCGCCGCCCGTATCGCCAGCGCGCGCAAGGCAACGCCTGTCGGGATCAATCTGGGCGCCAACAAAACCAGCGCCGACCGAGCCGCCGACTTTTCAACTGTTATGGCGTGCATGAAGGAGCACGTGGATTTTGCCACGGTGAATGTTTCGTCGCCCAACACAGAAAGGCTCAGGGACCTGCAGGGCGCTGACGCGCTGGCGGCCCTGCTTGACGGGGTCATGCAGGTGCGCGGCGAAACGCCTGTCTTCCTGAAAATCGCGCCGGACCTGACAGACAAGGAAATTGCCGATATCGCCACGGTCGCGCAGAACGCCGGGATCGATGCCATTATTGCGACGAACACGACACTGGATCGCAATGGCTTGCACAGTCCCCACAAATCGGAAAGCGGCGGGCTTTCCGGCCTGCCACTCTTCGAGAAATCGACACGGGTGCTGGCCAAGTTGTCGACCCATACGGATGTGCCCCTGGTCGGTGTCGGCGGCGTCGCGAGCGCCGCGCAGGCCTATGCCAAGATCCGCGCTGGCGCCTGTGCCGTCCAGCTCTACACGGGCCTTGTCTATGGCGGGCTTTCTCTGGCAGGAAAGATCGCAACGGAACTCGACGCCCTGCTCGAACGCGACGGCTTTGAAAGCGTTGAGGAAGCGCGCGGCACGGCAAGGGATGACTGGCTTTGACGGGGCTTCAGCCCGACATCTGACGCTCCAGCGCGGGGTATCGTGAACCGAGGGTCACGCCGCGCGCGACAAAGGAGATCAACAGGGCCAGCCAAAGCCCGTGATTGCCCATGAGCGGCAGAAGAACGACAATCGACGCCCAGTAAATGACGAAACTCAACGCCATCATGTTGCGCATGTCATGGCTTCGCGTCGCGCCGATGAAAATGCCGTCCAGCATCCAGGCCGCGCAGCCGACCAGCGGCGCTACCACCATGAACGGCAGAAACTCCCTTGCCACCCGCTGCACGTCGGCGTCCTTCGCCATCAGATCGATGATCCAGGGGCCGGCAAGGGCGAACGCTGCAGCCATGGTCACGCAGACCACCGCCCCCCAGAAAGAGGTGACGACAGCGCTGCGCCGCACCTGGGTGAGATCGCCCCGCCCGATGGCGCGCGCGATCAGCGTTTCGGCGGCAAAAGCAAATCCGTCCATGGCGTAGGCCGTTATGTACATGAACTTGATCAGCACCTCATTGGCGGCCAGCGTCACGTCGCCAAAGCGCGCGCCGAGAAAGACGAACGAGGAGAAAATGATCATCAGCATCGCCGAGCGCAGCAGGATGTCCGTGTTCAGCAATGCCATCCGGATAAGCTTGGCCCGGTCGAAAATGCGCGGCCAGTCGCGCCAGTCCGGGCGCAAAAACGCCTCGCGGCAGAACCATAGCCCCAAGGCCGCCCCCGTGAGTTCCGCGATCACGGTGGCGATGGCGACACCGGGCACGCCCCAGTCAAGGACGAGGACAAACAACAGATCGAGCAGGATGTTCACGCCGTTCATCACGAACTGCACCCAGAACACGCCATAGGTGCGTTCCATCGCGACCAGCCAGCCCGTCAGCGCATAGACCGCGATGGCGGCAGGCGCTGTCCAGATCCGGATGGCGAGATACTGCCATGTCAGGCTTTCGACTTCCGCGCTTGCAGGCGCCAATTGCAGCGCCCCCCAGAAGATCAGCGGTTGCAGAACGATGAGCAGTACGCCGCCCGCCAGAGCAACAACCAGTGCGCGCGTAAGCCAAGCAGACACCTCCGCCCCGTCGCCCGCTCCCTCGGCCTGACCGACAAGGCCCACGGTTCCCATACGCAGAAACCCGAATATCCAGTAAACCGTCGTGAGAATGATCGCACCGAGACCGACCGCGCCGATCGGCGCGGCCTCGCCCAACTGCCCGACGACACCGACGTCGACCGCCCCCAGAATGGGCACCGTGGCGTTTGAAAGAACGATGGGCAGCGCGATTTTGAGAACGCGCCGGTTGGTAATGTGCGCAGAGACCGCTGCGCTGTCGCTAGTCACGGTGATCGGGCATCAGGAAATGGCCGGTCGCCTGGGCGAACAGTTTGTCGCGCTTGTCCTGCCAGGCTTCCACGTGGACACTTGCATAGCGCCGGCCCGACCGCACGACGCGCGCCCGCGCATAGGCATCACGGGGCAGACCGGACCGCAGGTAGTCCGTCGATATGTCAATTGTTTTCGGCAAGCGCGGCAGACCATTGTCGGCAAGACCCTCGGCGTTGATCGCCCCCGATTCAACATCCTCCCAAAGGTAGGTCCAGCTGAGCGTGATGATCGCCGTGACCTCGAGAAACGCAGCCGTTACCCCGCCATGGATAGCCGGCAACAAGGGGTTGCCGATGAGTTTCTGGTCAAACGGCAGGATACCGGTCAGCTCATCTCCACGGCGTTCGAACTGGATGCCGAGAAACTGGATGTAGGGCACCCCGTCGACCAGTGCGCGCAGGGTGGCGTCCCGGCGCTGTTTCACCACCTGCACGGGCTCGGGTCTGCGGCGCGGTGCTCTCATTTCGCACCCTCAACCGTAAAAGCGCCGGTCGCAGCCGCCACGGGGTTTTCGGCATCCCCGTCGGTCGCGGTGGCGCGCACGAAGGCGACGGTCCGGGTGACGTGGTAGCAAACCGCGTGCGCCCTGATCCGCTGTCCCGGCGTGGCGGCGCGCATGTAATCGATGCGCAGATCGATCGTGGCCGTCCCGCCGAGATTGTCCGGATGGCTCATCACCGCCGCGCCGCAACAGGTATCCATGAGCGCCGAAACGGCGCCGCCGTGAATGACGCCGGTCTCGGGATCGCCCACCAGCTTTTCGTCATAGGGCATGTCGATCGTGGCTGACCCCGTGCCGATCGCCGCCAGTCGCATACCCAGCGCCTTGCTGTGTGGGATCGCCTCTATGAACTGCCGCGCGATCTTTTCTTTTTCCGCCATGTCCGTTTCCGCCGGGGTGCGCCAAATTGTTTTCAGCCCTTTATCGTCTCACTTTTCGACCGAGAGCAAGCGGGACTGTTGCGCTCTCATGCATTGCGACCTACCGTATCGTCAAGGGAGACTGCCGCAATGACATCGGACCGTTTGACG
>JASFFN010000040.1:0-8715 GCA_050124275.1 Roseobacter sp.
TATTCGGGATGAGGCTGTATCGTCCAGATACGGTCGTCGTAAAGCAAGCCCGCGTACTGGCAGAAATCGGTCTGGGCGATGACCTCGGCATTGTCGGGTTTTTCGACCACCTGATCCTGATGCCACGCGTTTATTGCATAGTTGCGTCCGCCCATCCAGTAGTCGGTCAGGCCAACCGACCAGCCTTTGTCGAATTTTTCGACGCGCCCGCCCATGGCCTGCGCGATGATCTGGTGCCCAAAGCACACGCCGATCATCGGCACACCGGCGTCATAGGCCGCACGAATGAAGTCTTCCAGCGGCCTGATCCAGCTGTGCGGTTCATAGGCACCGTGTTTGGAGCCGGTTATGAGCCAGCCATCCGCTTCATGGACGCTTTCGGGAAATTCGTTTTCGACGACGGCGTAGCCGCGCATCTCGAAACCGTTACCGTCGAGAAGGCGTTCAAAATACTTGTCGTAGTCGCCGTCTTTCGACAGCTCTTCCGGCGGATGGCCGGTTATCAGAATGCCGATTTTCATGTGTCACACCGTATCAAGATAAATGCCGACCTGCTCTTCGGGAGACAGCTCCTGCATGTAGTGCAATTCTTGCTTCTTGGTCAGTACGAAATTTCGAATGAGGTCGGGCGCGAATATTCGTGCCACTTCGCCGTCCACCTCAAACATGTTTATCGCCGTTTCCCAGTCGCCGGGTATCTGTGGCAGATTTGCGTCGTAGGCATTGCCGGTGATCGGTGCGGGCGGTTCCTTCGCGTCCTCTATGCCATTGAGGGCGGCGCCCAACACCGCGGCCAGCATCAGATAGGGGTTCACATCCCCGCCTGCCACACGGTGCTCGATTCGCCGCGCCGCCGGATTCCCCGAAGGAATGCGGATGGCAGCGGTGCGGTTCTCATAAGCCCAGCTGATGCCGGTCGGGGCGTGGCTGCCCGGGACCATCCGGTCGAAACTGTTGGCGTGGGGCGCGAATATGAGCGCCGAGCCGGGCATCGCGTTAAGACATCCGGCGACCGCATGCCGCAGCGTATCGGTGCCGTTTGGTCCGCCGTCATTGAAGACATTGTTCCCTTCCGCGTCCAGCACCGAGAAATGCACATGCAGTCCGGAGCCGGAATAGTCTTCGTAGGGTTTTGCCATGAAGCTCGCGGCAAAGCCGTGCTTGCGCGCCATGCCTTTCACCAGCATCTTGAACAGCCAGGCATCGTCCGCCGCGCGCAGCGCGTCGTCGCAATGCATCAGGTTGATTTCGAACTGGCCCAGGCCGGCTTCGGAAATTGCGGTATCGGCCGGGATGTCCATTTCCTCGCAGGCATCGTAGAGATCGGTGAAGAAGACATCGAACTGGTCCAGCGCCCGCAGCGACAGAATTTCTCCCGCGACACGCCGTTTGCCGGAGCGCGGCGACGTGGGCACCTGAAGGTTGCGCCCCGAATCGTCGATCAGGAAGAACTCGAGCTCCATGGCGCAGACCGGCGTGAGCCCGCGCGCCTTGTAGCGGTCGAGCACCGCGCGCAGCGCGTGGCGCGGATCGCCGTCGAAGGGGCGCCCATCCTCGTGAAACATCCAGATCGGGAGCAGCGCGGTCGGCGCGTCGAGCCATGGCATGGGCATGAAGCCGCGTTCCGTCGGCCGCAATACGCCGTCCCGGTCGCCTGTTTCATAAACCAGCGGACTGTCGTCAATGTCCTCTCCCCAGATGTCGAGATTGAGAACGGACATGGGAAAACGGGTTCCTTCCTCGACAACCCGGTCCGCAAACCGTGATGGAACGCGTTTGCCCCGGGCCTGTCCATTGAGGTCTGCTGCGGCCACACGAATGGTGCGGACCTGAGGATTCTTGCGAAGCCAGTTTTTCATAAGTCACCGATTGTGCGGACAGGGCCCAGAGGTGTCCTTCTCGGACGCGAGGGCAGAGCCGCAAATAATTTGATCAAATTCTGAATACTACCGGATCACGTTGGGACGCAACCTCAATTTCGGTTTCAGCTCTTGCGGCAGGTGGCGGTTGAGACGCGCGTTAACGATGCCGAAGGTGGCAACGATGATGAGGGTGAGCAGGATGAAGTATCCGGCGAGGATGGGGTAGGGGACGAAGGGGTTGAACGTCTTGTCCGCAAAGTAGTTTGCATAGTAGAGCGCATCGCCTCGCTGTTGCCAGGCCGGAAAGCCCGAGAAAAACACCAGCGCTGTCGCGTGAAAGAGGAATATCGCTTCGTTCGTGTAGGCGGGCCAGGCAAGGCGCAGCATCGTCGGCCAGATCACCCGTCTGAATCGTGACCATCCTGACATCCCGTAGGCATCGGCGGCCTCGGTGTCTCCTTTCGGGATGGAGAGAAGTGCGCCGTAGAAGATTTCGGCCGAATAGGCGGATGTGTTCAGGAACAGCACGATAAGCGCCCCCAGCCAGGCCGCGGTAAACGGATCGAAGAAGGGCGAAACCGATTTCAGGTTGAGAAACAGGAAGTATCCGAAGAAGAACTGTATGAAGAGCGGCGACCCCCGGAAGACGAAGATGAACCACTCGGACGGTTTGCGCAGAATTTTGCGGCTGGACGCCTTGCCGACAGCGAGGACCGTCGCGAGGAAAAAGCCGAGAACGAGTGCAAAGACGCCGAAGTAGACATTCCAGATCATCCCCGATCCGATCAGGGTGAATTGCTGGCACAGCGTAAAATCCCCGCGCGGCAAAAGCCGTTCCCCGATCCCGATCGACCGCAACCCGTAGTCCTGAATGGTTTGCCAGCAGCTCATGCGGCTGCCTTTCTCTGTGCTTCGCCGGCAGCGGTTGCCTGCCCGTGCGTGAGGCGCGCCATCAACCGGTCCAGAACGATTTCGGAAAGACGGGTGAAGATCAGGTAGAAAACCAGAAGCGCCAGAAAATACCACATGCGCCAGTCGCCGTGCGGGTAATCGGTAAAGCGGGGCGTCTTCGTGCCGCCGAGTTCACGCGCCCAGTAGACGATGTCTTCGACGCCGAGCAGGAACAGCAGCGGTGTCGCCTTGATCAGGACCATCCAGAGGTTTGACAGGCCGGGCAGCGCGTAGACCCACATCTGCGGCACCAGAATGCGCCAGAAGGTCTGGCGCTGCGTCATGCCGTAGGCTTCGGCGGTTTCGAGTTGCGCGCGCGGCACGGCCCGCATCGCGCCGAAAAGGACATTCGCGGCAAAGGCGCCGAAAACGATCGCAAAGGTCAGAACCGCGAGGCTGAAGCCATATACTTCATGGACCCATTGCGCGGCTTCGCCCAACGGCATCTTGGCTGCCTGGCAGACGACGAAATCGTTGCCTTGGCGTATCGGTTCGGTCCACTCCGGACAAAGGGCTTTGTGCCTCAGATATTCCACCGCCTGATCCAGCGCGATGACGAAAAACAAGAAGAAGGCGATGTCGGGGACGCCGCGCACCACGGCGATGTAGCTCTTGCCGAACCAGCGCAGCGGCGCAATGGAGGACCGTGCGGCAGATGCGCCACCGAACCCGAAGGCGAGGGCAACAGGTGCGGTGATGGCCAGCAGCAGCAGCACGGTGAGTACCGACCAGTAGAGCGCCATGTGCTTGCCCGTGGTCAGGTAGCACACCATCCACTGCCAGTCAGACAGCGTGCTCGGGTCTGTGCAAAAGCTGAAAATAGGGCACCTCTTTCAATGTCTCCGGCGCGGTGCGGGACCGCGCCGGAGCAAAAGGATCAGAACTGCTCGAGGTCAGGCAGCCATTTGCCGATCAGTTCGTTGAGCGAGCCGTCTTCCTTCATGGAGCGTATCGCGACGTTGAATTTTTCCTTCAACTCGGTATCGCTTTCGCGCAGGCCGAGACCGATGCCGCCACCGATCATGACGTCCTTCTCCAGCATCATCAGGTCAGGGTCCGCATCCGCGATTTCAGAAAGGAACGCCTTGTCTGCGAGGACCGCGTCGGCTTCTCCGTTTTTGACGGCTGCGACAGTTTCTTCCGGTGTCGCGAACTCGACGAGCGTGGCGCCGGAGGACGCGATATAGCTGGCCTGAATCGTGTTGGCTTGCGCCGCGATCACGCCGCCCTCGACATCCGCGTCAGGCGAAGCGGCAAGATAGCCGGAGGGGTCCGGCAAGGTGTATTGCTCTGAAAAGTCAATGACTTCATCGCGTTCGTCGGTCACGGACATACCGGCGATGATCACGTCGTAGTTGCCTGAGACGAGGTTGGGGATGATGCTGTCCCATTCGTTGGTGACCCATTCGCAGGTCAGTTCGGCGCGCCGGCAAAGCTCGTCGCCCAGCTCGCGCTCGAAGCCGTCGACTTCCCCGGCATCGTTCAGGAAGTTGTAAGGAGGGTAGGCGCCTTCGGTTCCCAGCCGGACCGTTTTGGCGTGGCTCTCGGCCAGCGCCATGCCGGCGGTCAGGGCCAGGGCGGCGGTTGTCAGGATCAGTTGTTTCATGGTGATACTCCCACTTTCTTTTTTTGGTCGGATTACGCTGCCTGTGTCGCGGAGAGAAATCCGCGCAGACGTTCTGATTTGGGCGCGCCGAAAAGCGTCTCCGGCGGGCCTTCCTCTTCGATTTTGCCCTGATGGAGAAAAACGACGTGGTCCGAGACATCCGCGGCCAGCCTCATGTCATGCGTGACGATCATCATGGTACGCCCTTCGCTCGCAAGGTCCTTTATGACTCTGACGACTTCCTGTTCCAGTTCCGGGTCCAGCGCCGAGGTGGGCTCGTCAAAGAGCAAAGCCTGCGGTTCCATGCAAAGGCCCCGGGCAATCGCCGCGCGCTGCTGCTGTCCGCCGGAGAGTTGCGCGGGGTAGACATCGCACTTGTCTCCGATGCCAACCTTTTCGAGATACCCGCGCGCTGCCTGCTCGACCTCGGCACGGTCCCTTTTCAGAACGGTCAAAGGCGCTTCCATCACGTTCTGCAGGATCGTCATGTGTGCCCAGAGATTGAATTGCTGGAACACCATGCTGAGATTTGTCCGGATGCGCAGAACCTGTTCGGGATCTTTTGGGCGGCGCGCGTGGCCCTCTCCCTTCCACAACACCGGCTCTCCCTTGAACAGAATGTCGCCCTGCTGGCTGTCTTCCAGCAGGTTGCAGCATCGCAGGATCGTGGACTTGCCCGATCCCGAAGAGCCGATAAGGGAAATCACATGCCCCTTCGGCGCCGAGATATCCACGCCCTTGATGACTTCAAGCGCACCATAGGCCTTGTGCAGGTTTCTGATTTCGATGACTGGAGGCTGGTTGGTCACGACAGGTCCCGTTTGGTGCTTCAGTGCGATATAAGGGGCAAAACGGGGCGGTTTGCAACTTTGAAAGACAAAAATCCGGGATTCCCCTTGGTAAGCCAATCTGATCGGTTCAATTGGTGAGCGCGCTTGGACTCAAGGCATCGCAAGATAGTCGTGGGCCGGGATCGCCACAAGTCCGCGCAGCATCAGCCGTTCTCGGTCCGCGCCCTGCATTTTCCAGATCGCGTGTTCGATAGCCGAGAACATTCTGCCGGCGTGCTCATGCAACGAGGTTATGAAGGGCAGTCCGGGTGTCGGGCTGGTGGCGGTGAGAATGCGAAGCGCCCTGGTTTCATCCGTATCGCGTTCGAGCAGAGCCCATGTCACGGCATCGATCGCCGCAAAGTCGGCGCCCCCTTTGGCCACCAGCCGCATGGCGTTGACATGGCTGCCTGTTTCGATGATGTCACTCAGCCTGTCCACGCGTATGCACTCCTCGACAGCGGCCCACCCGGATTGCGATCTGTGATCGTTCCGCGCAAGCCGGGCATCGCGAAAATCATCGAGCTCAGACCGCTTGTCGTCGCGTCGCACCACGATAAAGGACCGGTAATATCCCGGCGGGCAGCCGGGCACGCCATAATCCGGCGTGCCGACCAGACGCACTTTTCCGTGCAGGATTTTTCTGTAGGGCCACCCACATGTTTGCGATAGTACCAGATCCCGCCGTTGCCAGTGAACATGCGGATCGCCCGAGCGATCAAGGGAAAGGGGACCATGACCGTAGTTTTCGCGGATTGCCTGCCAGAGACTGTCGTTCGCCGTTCGTGTGCCAGCGAAATCGTACATGGGCAGACTGGCAATCATGAAGCGTTGGAGACATCCTGCCGGGCTATTGCACTGTCTCGGTCACTCACGCCGAGGAAGTTCGCCGCCATCCGCACGATTGCGTCTTCTTCCTGAGCGCGCGACCCGTCCGCGAGCACGACTTCCCACAGGGCTTTGATGACGAGCCTTCGTTCGTCGTAGGGCACCGCATCCTTGATCGCCCGGGTGAAACGCACCGTATCGGGCGCTTCGGCTTCAAGGGCTTCCGCCTCTTCACGCAATGCGATGGCCGCGCCGGGGCCAAGCCCATAGCGCCGCGCGTTGATCCGGTCAATCCGGTCTTTTTCGTCTTCACTGTAATCATGGTCGGAGCGCGCGATCCGCACAAGCAAGGCCGTCAACGCCAGCCGTGCGTCTTCGTCGGGCAACTCGTCCGGATCAGGTTGCGTCAGTCTTCTGAGAAATTCGCCAAACATTCGGTGCATATAGTGAGATTTGGGCGACGTGCCAATATCAATCGTCGCCGAGAGCGCCGCGGCGCGCTGCGGCGATGTCCGCGTCGTTCAGGCCGAGCGCCTGTTCGATGTCGAACAGCGCGTCTTCTTCATTTTTTTCCACGTCACCATCCGCGAGAGCGACCTGCCACATGGCATCTGCCAAGGCCTTGCGATCGTTGTATGAGATTTCATCCCTCAGAATACGCGCGAATTCGGGTGTTCCCGGCGCCTGTCGTTCCAGTGCCTCGCAGGTGGCGCGCAGTTTGGCGGCTTGCAGCGGTTTCAGATCGAAGGTCTTTGACAGGATACGGTCGATCTGACCGACTTCCGACGCCTTGTAGCTGCGGTCCGCAAAAGCCATGCGCACCAGCAACGCGCCAAGCGCCAGTTGGGCGGTCGGTTGCGGCAGAGGGTCAGGGACAGGTTTTCGGCGCGGAAACAGTTTCTCGAACATTGTCAAACTTTCAGCTCAGATCGGGGCTTTTGCCAAATCTGAGGTTGTCTAGTGCAATACCCTGCGGATCCGCGTTCGTCACTGTGACGCCGGCGATATCTGACGTGCCGTCGGCACGTATGAAGCCGAACGCGTGTTCCCCGGTTGCGGACAGGCTGAGGGTCGCAATCACATTGCCGTCACGCGTCAGAAACCGCACTTCGGCTGCGCCCTGTTCGCCACCGCGAATCTGAAAGGACAGGGCGGACTGGTTTTCGTCGAACAAAAACGAAATCGCCCCTTCTCCCTGTGCGTTGCGCCTGGGATATCCGGATACGCCGTAGCCGTTCAGAATATTGTTGCCATCAAAATAGACGATCGAGAGGTTCTGCCCATCCGCGCCCGGCATGATCGTCAAAGGTGCGCGGGCCTGCCCGGCAATATCGTCGTGATCGCCCCTTGCGATCACGGATTGCCCCGCAAATCTTTCCCCGAAGACGGCGCCGTTCATCACAAGCAATTGCGCGACGAGATGCCCGGGGCCACGGCTGGCTTGGGCGTCGTCGAAGGTAATAATCCTTGGCAGACTCAGTGTCTCCGGGTCCACGAGACAAACAGGCACACCGCAGGCAGATGCAGGCTGCGCGGCGAGAATCAACGGGATCATGCAGAAAGCTCGCATAACCGGATCATGGCATGGCTTGCGGTTCCGTCAAAGCATGACTTGCGTCGGGGGGACAGGATCAGGTTGCAAATTCATTCGAGAGCCTGTCGATTTCGTCCTTCAGCCCGAAGGGCGGATTGATTACGAAGCTCCCCGAGCCTGTCATCCCGTGCTCGGGTTTTGCCGAGGCAAAGGTGACTTCGCTGCGCAAGGCATTCGGGTAAGCCCGCTCCAGCCGCTCGATCATGCCGACATGTCTCTGCTGTCGCAGGATCGGATACCAAAGAAAGATAATGCCTACATTCCATGCCTTTGTAATCTTTTTGATGTGGGATGGGATGTCGCTGTAGTCCGATTTGACCTCGTAACTCGGATCGATCAGCATCAGTCCCCGCCGAGGGTTGGGCGGGCAAAGCGAATGCGCGAGGGTGAAACCGTCGCATTTGTAACACCGTGCAGCAAAGGGGGACATGGCGACCTGCAGCGCGGAAAATTCGGTCGGATGCAGTTCTGCGAGGTGAATTTTGTCGTGTCGCCTCAGACTGGACGCGGCGATGACGGGAGAGCCGGGATATGCCGTCGCTCCATGCGCGGCCCGGGTCGCCTGCAGTGCGCTGGCAAACGGGTGATCCCGCATGAAATAGCCTTCAACGACCGACACGCCCTTTTCTGCCTCCCCGGTTTTCCGGGACGCGTCTTCGCTCAGGTCATAAAGCCCTCGACCTGCATGTGTTTCAATGTAGGTCAGCGGTTTGTCTTTCCGGACCAGATAGGCCAAAATCCACGCCAGAAGAACGTGCTTGTGGATATCCGCAAGGTTGCCGGCATGATAAATGTGCTGGTAGCTCAACATCGTGCAACCATACCGCAAATCGCCTTTCTCTTCCTACCCTGAAAACGTCGTTCATGCGGGCCGCTCCGGCCAGTCCGACTGGGTAATTTGCTGGCGTCGCAAAACGCCAAAGACCTTTGGTCCGAGAAAGTTCCACCGTGGTGTCCGCGCGTGATACCGATCAGACAGGCCCTCTCTCTCTGGCGCGTCAGTGTCGCAAGGCGATCTGCTTCGGCGGTAAAATTCATCAACCG
>JASFFN010000041.1:0-8667 GCA_050124275.1 Roseobacter sp.
GGAGGTTGTGAAGGCCGCGGCCGGTCGCGTGCCTGTCATTGCCGGCGCCGGGTCCAACAATACGCTTGAGGCCATTCGCCTCGTGCGCCATGCGGAAGCCGTGGGTGCGGATGCCGCGCTGGTTGTAACCCCCTATTACAACAAGCCGACGCAATCCGGTCTGATCGCGCATTATACCGCGCTGCATGACTGCGCGAACCTGCCGATCATCATCTACAATATTCCCGGCCGTTCCGTGGTCGACATGACGCCGGAGACAATGGGAAAGCTCGCTAAATTGCCGCGAATAATAGGGGTCAAGGACGCGACGGGCGATCTCGCGCGTGTGAGCGATCAGCGGATTACCTGCGGAACCGATTTCATTCAGTTGTCCGGCGAGGATGCAACCGCACACGGTTTTAACGCACAGGGCGGTGTGGGATGCATTTCGGTGACGGCGAACGTGGCGCCCAAGCTGCTCAGCCAGATGCAGGCGGCCTGCCTGAAGGGCGACTTCAAAACCGCGCTGCAGATTCAGGACCGACTCATGCCGCTGCACAAGGCCATTTTCACGGAGCCGGGACTGGTCGGCGTGAAATACGCGATGTCACGGCTTGATCTGTGTTCGGAGGAGGTGCGCCTGCCGCTGACCGCGCTGTCCGATGGGACACGCAAGCTGGTGGACGCAGGGCTGCGGCACGCGGGCCTGATGAATTGACGCGCAACGGGCAGGGCCCATGTCCTGCCCGGCTATTCGGATGGACCGGATCGCCTTTGCAGGCCAGCGTTACCGCTTGCCGTAGTAAAGGCCGACCACATGTTCGGCTTCTGCGAAAAACAACCAGCGCGCGGTCAGTACCCCTGCGATGTGGCTCACAAGAGCCAGCACGGCGATCACATGCGAGAACGGCAAGAGCAGCAGGATCACCGGGATGACGACCATCAGCAGCAGCGAGATGATGCGCAGCTTTTGCGCGTGCTTGCGTCCGATTTCATGGACGAATTCCTTCAACAGGTAGTTGGTGCCGGTGTGCGGCGGCTCGAAAGCCCGCACCGCGCCTCTGGTTCCCAATCCCGTGGCCGTGGCGAGCGTTGTTCCCGCCGTGGCGAAAGCCTTGTCGCCCTGTACCCATGTCAACAGCTGAACGGCGCCGGCAAGGACCAGCAATATTATGGCGATCCTGATCTGACCGGACAAAAGAGCGCCACCCGCGAGTGAAATCGACAGGAACATCACAGGTGTCAGCGGCATATGCCAGCGCGGGATGGTTTTGAGTTGGGTGTAGATCATCGAGGTGGTGAACACCGTGGCCACCGACAGGGCGGCGCCGATCAGCCCGAGCAGCGCATAACGCGTCTCGAGAAACACCAGCCCCGCCCCGTAGAGCGCCATGACCAGAAGCGCGCCGACGGCGCACCAAGCCTCGCGGCTGAGCCAACTCGACCGCCATTGGGTAAAGGCCTTGATCGCGCGCTCGGGGCGACCGAGATGGAAGGTCGAGGCGAGCAGGCCGCCCACGGCCATGACATAGGCAATTGCGAAGAATGCGAAAGCCGTCCAGCCTGTAACATCGGGAAACCCAAGGCCCAGCCATGTCAGGAGGCCAAAACCCAACCCGCTGAACGTCGTGAAGAAAATGACTGAAGGGGCGGGATGCATCAGAGTTTCTCCAGCGTTTTGTCCAGCCAGCCCAGAAAGCCTTTGGGCTCTTCGGCAACGGGTGCGAGGAAGGGTGCGAGCACGTCGATGTCTCCGCTGGTGTCGGACAGCGTGTCTTTGGGCCTGGGGGGCAGATATTTGTTCACGGGCTTCGTATCCTGCTCGGGCATCAGGTCCATCCCGCCGCGGTCGGCCACCAGTCTGCTGACAGCGCTGTCGGGGTCGCCCAGATCGCCGAAATGCCGCGCGCCCGCGGGGCAGGTGCGCACACAGGCCGGCTCGCGGTCTTCTTCGGGCAGGTTCTCGTTGTAGATGCGATCGACGCAGAGGGTGCACTTCTTCATCACACCCGCCGCCTGATCGAGTTCGCGCGCACCATAGGGGCAGGCCCAGGCGCAGAGACCGCAACCGATGCAATCGCTTTCGTTGACCAGCACGATGCCGTCTTCGACCCGCTTGTAACTTGCGCCGGTCGGGCAGACCGTCACACAGGGGGCATCTTCGCAATGCAGACAGGACTTGGGGAAATGGATGAGTTGCGCCGCCCCTGCATCCGGCTGCACTTCGTAGGAGTGCACGCGGTTAAGGAAGGTCCCGCTGTTGTCTGCACCATAGGCATTCTGGTCCGACAGCGGCGCCCCGTAGTTTTCCGTGTTCCAGCCCTTGCAGGAGATCACACAGGCATGGCAGCCGACACAGGTGTCGAGGTCGATGACAAGGCCAAGCTTCTTTTCGGTATGGGGCGGAAGTGTCGTCATGTGCCCACCTTCCATTGCAAATCTTTCGGACCTGTCCCGACCGGGGATTTCAGGGCGCCGAAGCTCGGCTTGCTTTCCTTCGGCGGGACGGCTTTTTCGATGCGGACCTTCAGATCGAACCAGGCGGCCTGTCCCGTGATCGGGTCGGAGTTCGACCAGCGCAAGCCATCGCCCTTGGGCGGCAGTAATTCATGGATCAGGTGGTTGAGCAGAAAGCCCCGGGTGGCTTCGGGCGCATCCTCTTCCAGCGCCCAGGCGCCCTTGCGCTTGCCGATGGCGTTCCACGTCCAGACAGTGTTCTCGTTGAGCGCGGCCATCTCCATGACCGGCACGGTGATTTCGCCATGGGGCGAGGTTACTTTTGCCCAGTCTCCGTCGCTCAGCCCGTGTTCCCGCATCAGCTTGCTCGGCAGGTAAAGCGGATTGTGCCCATGCAACTGGCGCAGCCAGGCGTTTTGTGACCCCCAGGAGTGATACATGGCCATCGGGCGCTGCGTCAGAGCCGTGACGGGATATTCATCGGCCTTGTTTTCGTCCTCCGACGAATACCAGATCGGCAGCGGGGATAGCCGCGACTTGATGCGGTCGCGGAGATGTTCCGGCGGCTGCCGCTCTCCATGTCCTTCGGCGGCCAGTTGGAATCGGCGCATCGGCTCGGAATAGAGCGAGAAAAGGTAGGGCTGCGGACTGTCGTAAAGGCCCAACTTCACCGCCCAGTCCTGATAGGCAGTATTCCATGGTTTGTAATAGGTCGCTTCGTGCGGAATGTGCTCGATGAAAAAACCGCCGTTTTCGATGTAGCGGTCGAGCTGGTTCGGATTGACCGGTCCACGGCCGACCTCGTCGCCGTTCCCGCGGAACCCGGCGAGCGGACCGATACCCGGCTTGCGTTCATGGTTGACGATGTAGTCGCCGTAGTCCGCGTATTTCTGGCTGCCGTCCTCATTCACGAAACCGGGGAGTTCCAATTTGGCGCCGAGCGTGCAGAGCATGGACTGGAACCCGATGACATCGCGATCCGGTTCGATCACGGGCCAGCGGATCGCATCGGCGGCAGCGTCGGCCTCGCAGATGGGCCGGTCGAGCAGGGAGATGCAGTCGTGCCGCTCCAGATAGGTGGTATCGGGCAGGATCAGGTCGGCGTAGGCGACCATCTCTGAGCTGTAGGCGTCGGAATAGATAATCTTCGGGATGACGTACTCACCCTGCTCGTCCTTGTCGGTCAGCATGTCCATGACGCCGCGGGTGTTCATCGACGAGTTCCATGACATGTTGGCCATATACATGAAAAGCACGTCGATCTTGTAAGGATCGCCTGCATAAGCGTTGGAAATCACCATGTGCATCAGCCCGTGGCTCGACATCGGGTTTTCCCAGGTATACGCCTTGTCGATCCGTGCCGGCGTGCCGTCTTCCTTCAATGTCAGATCGTCCGGCCCGTGAACAAAGCCGAGGTGAGGACCATCGAGTGGCGCGCCCGGCGTGACCTTGCAGTGAGGCTTGGGGTGCGCCGTCGCCGGTTTCGGGTAGGGCGGTTTGAACCGGAACCCGCCGGGAACCTCGACCGTGCCGAGCAGGATCTGGAGCGTATGCAAGGCGCGGCAGGTCTGAAATCCGTTTGCATGGGCTGAAATCCCGCGCATGGCATGGAACGACACGGGACGGCCAACCATCTTGTCATGTTTTTCGCCGCGGAAGTCCGTCCAGCTCTGGTCCAGCTCAAAGGCTTCCTCGAAGGCCACGCGCGCCAGTTCCGCCGCAATGGTGCGGATGCGTTTCGCCGAAATGCCACAGCGCTCCGCCACCGCTTCGGGCGCGTACTGGTCGTCCAGATACATTTCCGCCATATGATGAAAGACGGGGCGATGGGTCTGGCCGTTGGCGTCGTATGTTGCAGCGAGATCCGGTTTCACGCCGGGTGCGTCGAAGGGGGCCAATTTGCCGGTCCTCCGGTCGACAACCAGTTCCTTGCCGTTGTCATCGCGCATCAGAAGCCCGTGGTCGGCCGCGCCGGGATTGTTGATCACGAGGACCGGTGCGTTCGTATATTGCGCCAGGTAATGCAGGTCGATCTTGCCTGCCTTCATCAGGCAGTGGATCATCGACAGGATGAAGAGACCGTCGGTGCCCGGTGTTATCCCCACCCAATCGTCCGCCACGGCGTTGTAGCCGGTGCGGATCGGGTTGACGCCAATCACCCGCGCCCCGCGCGCTTTGATCTTTCCGATGCCCATCTTGATCGGGTTGCTGTCGTGGTCCTCGGCCACGCCGAACAGCATGAAGAGTTTGGTATGGTCCCAGTCGGGCTGGCCGAACTCCCAGAAGGCGCCGCCCATCGTATAGATGCCCGCCGCTGCCATGTTGACCGAACAGAACCCGCCGTGGGCGGCATAGTTTGGCGTTCCGAAGTTCTGCGCCCAGAAGGAGGTGAAACTTTGAGACTGGTCGCGGCCCGTGAAAAAGGCGAGCTTTTCGGGGTTGCTCTTGCGCACGGGCGCCAGCCAGTCGGTCGCAATCTGCAACGCCTCGTCCCATGAAATCTCTTCGAACTCGCCCGATCCGCGCTCGCCCACCCGTTTCAAGGGCGCGCGCAGCCGTGAAGGCGCGTTAACCTGCATGATCCCGGCGGATCCCTTGGCGCAAAGCACACCCTGGTTCACCGGGTGGTCCCGGTTCCCCTCGATATAGGCGACCTTGCCACCTTTCATGTGCACATTGATCCCGCAGCGGCAGGCACACATGTAGCAGGTGGTCTTGCGGACCTCGTCGGACACCTTGGGGCTCAGATCGATCTTGGGCTGGTTCATGCGGTGCTCCTGTAGTTCACGAGATGGCCTGAAGAACGGTGACCGCGATCATATTGGCAACATCCTCGGCCGTGCAGCCACGCGAAAGGTCATTCGCAGGCTGTGCAAGTCCCTGCAGTATCGGACCAATGGCATCGCAGCCGCCGATGCGCTGCGCAATCTTATAGCCGATATTGCCGGCATCGAGGTTGGGAAAAATCATGACGTTGGCCGTACCCGCGATCTCCGACCCCTTGGCCTTGGCAGCCCCTACCTCGGGCACGAAGGCCGCGTCGAACTGCAATTCACCGTCGGCCTTGATATCCGGATGGTTGGCCTTGAGTATCGCCACGGCATCGGTCACCTTCCGCACCATCTCATGATGGGCGCTGCCCTTGGTGGAAAAGGACAAGAGCGCCACGCGGGCTTCGGTTTCGAGCAACTGTCTGCAGGAGTTCGCGGAGGCAACCGCGATTGCTGCCAGCTCCTCGGAGGTCGGATCGATGACAAGGCCGCTGTCGCTGAATATCATCGCATCCCGCCCCGAAGGATGATTGTCCGGTAAGGCCATGAGGAAGAAACTTGAAACCAGGGGCGCGGTTTTCGCCTTGCCGATCACCTGAAGGGCCGCGCGTACGGTGTCTGAAGAGGTGTGCACAGCGCCGCCGACAGTCCCATCCGCGTGGCCGAGGCGCACCATCATGGCGGCAAAGACCAAAGGATCATGCACCTGTGTCTCTGCGACCTCAGCTGTGATGCCCTTGTGCCTGCGCAACTCGAAGTAGGCCTTCGCAAACGCCGGTGTGAGCGATGATTCCGCCGGGTCCTCAATGGCGATTGTCAGGGTATCGGCCATGCCGGCGGCGACCAGCGCGGCGGCCACATCATCCCGCGGTCCAACGAGGGTAATGCGCGCGATGCCGCGTTTTACCGCGGCGACGGCCCCCGCGACAATGCGCGGGTCCGTGCCTTCGCTCATCACGACATGTGCCGGCCGCGCGGCGGCACGATCCTTCAGATCGTCCAGCACGCTCACGGCCGGCACCTTTTTATGAAACCGTCCGACGCCACCCTTTCTCAGACGGTCTGCGGACGCATGTCGTCTTTGCTGATACCAGCGACTTCGACAGGTTTCTTCATGGCATCGCGGCGGAACGGGTCCCCGAGTTCCTGGTTGATCATCGCTTCGATCAGCGTGGTCACCCCGTTTTCCATCTGGTCCTTGATGGCCTGGTTCAGAGCGTCGGTCAGCTCTTCCATGGTGCGGGCGACGACGCCTTTGAGACCGCAAGCATTGGCGATGCCGGCATAGGAGACGTCTTCATCCAGTTCGGTGCCGACGAAGTTGTCGTCGAACCAGAGCGTGGAGTTCCGTTTCTCCGCGCCCCACTGGTAGTTGCGGAAGACGATCTGCGTGATCGCGGGCCATTCACCGCGACCGATCGCGGTAAGCTCGTTGACGGCGATGCCGAACGCGCCGTCGCCAGCGAACCCGACAACCGGCACATCGGGCTGGCCGATCTTTGCGCCAACGATCGCCGGCAGTCCGTACCCACAGGGGCCGAAGAGTCCGGGTGCAAGATATTTGCGGCCTTCCTCGAACGACGGGTACGCGTTGCCGATGGCACAGTTGTTGCCGATATCGGAGGAGATGATCGCCTCGACCGGCAAAGCCGACTGGATCGCGCGCCACGCCATGCGGGGGCTCATCCAGTCCGGCTTGGCAGCGCGCGCGCGCACGTTCCAGTCCGTGCCCGGATCGTCCTGCTCGTGGGTCAGAGAAGTCAGCTCCTGCGCCCAGGCGGACTTCGTCTGCGCGATGCGCGCCTTGCGCTCGGCCCGGCCTTCGTCGCCCGCCGTATCGGAGAGTTGCGCCGTGATCCCTTTGGCCACTTTGGCAGCATCGCCGACAATTCCGACGGTGACCTTCTTCGTCAGGCCGATGCGGTCGGGGTTGATGTCTACCTGGATGATTTTTGCATCCGCCGGCCAGTATTCGATGCCGTACCCGGGCAGGGTGGAGAAGGGGTTGAGGCGGGTGCCGAGGCACAGGACGACGTCTGCGTCCTTGATCAGCTGCATCCCCGCCTTCGAGCCGTTATATCCCAGCGGGCCTGCGAAGAGCGGGTGATTGCCCGGGAAAGCGTCATTGTGCTGGTAGCCGACACAGACCGGCGCATCGAGGCGTTCTGCCAACACGCGGGAGGCTTCGATGCCGCCTTTGGAGAGAACGACGCCCGCGCCGTTCAGGATCACCGGATTTTTCGCATTCGACAGCATCTCCGCCGCCTTCGCCACGGAGGTCTCACCGCCGGGGGAGACCTCGAATTCGATCGGCTCGGGAACTTCGATATCGATAACTTGAGTCCAGAAATCGCGCGGAATGTTGATCTGCGCGGGGCCTGAAAGACGCTTGGCTTTCGAGATGACGCGGGCCAGTACCTCTGCCACGCGGCTCGGGTCGCGCACTTCCTCCTGATAAGCGACCATGTCTTCGAAGAGCTTCATCTGCTCCACTTCCTGAAAGCCACCCTGACCAATGGTCTTGTTTGCGGCCTGTGGTGTGACCAGCAACAGGGGCGTGTGGTTCCAGTAAGCCGTCTTGACCGCGGTCACAAAGTTCGTGATGCCTGGCCCGTTCTGGGCGATCATCATGCAGACCTTGCCGGTGGCCCGGGTATAGCCGTCGGCCATGAAGCCCGCAGAGCCTTCGTGCGCGCAGTCCCAGAATGTGATGCCGGCGTCGGGAAAGATGTCCGAAATGGGCATCATGGCCGATCCGATGATTCCGAAGGCGTGTTCGATGCCGTGGGCTTGCAGAGTTTTCACGAAAGCTTCTTCTGTCGTCATCTTCATGGTGGGGTTCCTCCGGTGATGGGAAATGCGAGAATCGGGCTTGGACGTTACCTAATGTATGCGCTTACATTCTGTTAGGGCCAGTTTCGTCCGCGGGATAGTGCCAATTTTGACATGGCTTCCATTTCTTCGGCGACCAGTTCAACACCTTTGCTGATGCGTCCTGCAGTGATCGAGGAATATGCCAGCCGGTAGTAGCTGCGAGGCTGCGCGGAGCCTGCAAAAAACGAGTGACCCGGTTCGATGAGAACGCTACGCGATTGCAGCCGTCGCGCCAGTTCCTGCGTGTCCACGCCATCGGGAGAGCGCATCCAGAAAGAAGACCCGCCATAAGCGCCTTGCCCGGCAATCTGAAGCCCATTCTCTGCGATGGAGCGGGCCATCACTTCGCGCCTCTCGTGCAGGGTCGTTCCCATGCGCCGGATCAATGCATCGTGATGACCGAGCGAAAGGAAATATGCAGCGGTCCTTTGAACATGTCCCGGTGGGTGGCGCAGCACCGACGCGCGCAATGCGCGCGCCTCGCGTATGAACGGCTCGGACCCGACCAGATAGCCCAGCCGCAGCCCCGGAAAGAGCGATTTGGAAAAACTCCCGACATAGATAACCCGTCCATCTGTATCCAGGC
>JASFFN010000042.1:0-8539 GCA_050124275.1 Roseobacter sp.
AAGGCAGGATGGTGAGCCTTGTCATCGTGGGCACCATGCTCTTGTGGCTGATGTCGCTGTGGCTCGGGCCACGTCTGGGCATTACGACGCGTTATGCGCTGCTGATTGACCTTTTCGCGCTTGCGGCCCTTTTCTGGACCTTCATCGTCTCTTGGCAAATCAAGCGGGCGCGCAAGGCGCTGCGTGAGAGCAAGTAAAAGGGGACTTCGATGCTTGAAGACAAGGATCGCATCTTTACCAACCTCTACGGGATGCACGATCGCACGCTGAAAGGCGCGCAGGCGCGCGGCCACTGGGACGGCACGGCGGGCATCCTGAAGAAAGGGCGCGACTGGATCGTCGACCAGATGAAGGCGTCGGGTCTGCGCGGGCGCGGCGGCGCGGGCTTCCCGACGGGCCTCAAATGGTCCTTCATGCCCAAGGAAAGCGACGGTCGGCCGGCCTATCTGGTCGTGAATGCCGACGAATCCGAACCGGGCACCTGCAAGGACCGCGAGATCATGCGCCACGACCCGCACACGCTGGTCGAAGGCTGCCTGATCGCCAGCTTCGCGATGAACGCCCATGCCTGCTATATCTACATCCGCGGCGAGTACATCCGCGAGAAGGAAGCGCTGCAGCACGCCATTGACGAGGCTTACAACGCAGGCCTGATTGGCAAGAACGCCGCCGGTTCGGGCTGGGATTTCGACCTCTACCTGCACCATGGCGCGGGCGCCTACATCTGTGGCGAGGAAACGGCGCTGCTGGAAAGCCTCGAAGGCAAGAAGGGGATGCCGCGCATGAAGCCGCCGTTTCCCGCGGGCGCGGGCCTTTACGGTTGCCCGACGACGGTGAACAACGTGGAGAGCATCGCGGTGGTGCCGACGATCCTGCGCCGGGGGCCTGAGTGGTTTTCCGCCTTCGGGCGTCCGAACAATGCCGGCACCAAGCTTTTCGCGATCTCGGGCCACGTCAACAACCCCTGTGTCGTCGAAGAGGCGATGTCGATCCCCTTCGAGGAACTGATCGAAAAGCACTGCGGCGGCATTCGCGGCGGCTGGGATAACCTCAAGGCGGTGATCCCGGGCGGGTCCTCGGTGCCCTGCATTCCGGGCAAGGACATGCGCGAGGCGATCATGGATTTCGACTACCTGCGCGAACAGCGCTCGGGCCTTGGTACGGCGGCGGTGATCGTGATGGATCAGTCCACCGACATCATCAAGGCGATCTGGCGGTTGTCGAAATTCTACAAGCACGAAAGCTGCGGCCAGTGTACGCCGTGCCGCGAAGGCACAGGCTGGATGATGCGGGTGATGGATCGCCTGGTGACCGGCGAGGCGGAGGTCGAGGAAATCGACATGCTGCTCGATGTGACCAAACAGGTCGAAGGCCACACGATCTGCGCGCTTGGAGACGCGGCGGCCTGGCCCATTCAGGGTCTCATCCGCCACTTCCGCGACGAGATCGAGGACCGGATCAAGCACAAGCGCTCGGGTCGGGTCTCGGCGGTAGCGGCGGAGTAAGTCGTATGATTCATGTCTCGATCCCAACGATGGCGCAGGCCGGACGTGACGTTGCAAAATGGTCAGGGAGACGCCGGCGGTGAGCCAGATGATCGTGCCCTCGAAAAAGACATTGGTCGCCGTGGCGGTTGCGGCGTTCGTCGTCTTCGCTGTTGCGCTCTGGCGCTATCTGGTCGGAGCGGGGAGCATTTTCGCCTTGGCAGTCTGGGCCGGGGCGCTGCTGACTTGCTTTGAAAGCGTTATACTGATGCGGCAGGCGAAACGCCCCTTTCATCTGGGGGTTTTCACCTTTGCGCTGATCTATGCAGCGCTGGTAATTTTCCTGCATTGGATCTGGAGCGGTTTGTGATGGCTGCAAAGCATCATCTTGCGGAGCTCAATGTCGGCCGCCTACTGGCGCCGACTGACGATCCGCGCGTGGCGGAGTTCATGGCGAACCTCGACCGTGTGAACGGATTGGGCAAACGCATGCCGGGCTTCGTCTGGATGATGGAAGGCTCCGGCGAGCCGGGGACGGGCAATACCGGGGCCAAGATCGGTGGCGACCCGCAGTTCGTGTCGAACCTGACGGTCTGGGAAAGCGCAAAAGCGCTTGAAACCTTTGTCTGGGGGACAATACACAAGCAGTTCTACGAGCGGCGTCACGAGTGGTTCGAGGTGCTGGGCGAGATGCATTTCGTGATGTGGTGGGTGCCGGAAGGTCATCAGCCGACGCTTGACGAGGCACTTGCCCGTCTGGAGCACCTCAGGCTGCACGGCGACAGCGGCCATGCTTTTGGCTGGTCCTACCTGAAAGAGGCAACACAATGGAAGGAAAACCGGTGCGCATCGGTTGCAGTGGCATGAAAATGGGGCGCTTGGCGGGCGTGTTCGTCAGCGCGGCCTTTGTGCTCCCTTTGTCAGCCTGCGGAGGTTCGGAGGGGGAAGATATCCTGTTCGACGGTCAAAGGTTTCGCGCATCCCTCGATGTCGACAGTGATGCACGGCAAAACTTCATCTTGTCTGTCCGCCCGGTGTCGGCCTCGCTGGAAGGAGCTCGCGAAGCAGGACGGTATGAAGCCACGGTCTACTGCGTGAACCGCTATGGCAGTTCTGATATCATCTGGGTTGTGGGGCCGGACAGCCCGGACGAAGCCCTTCCGATTGCCGATGACACGTTAACGCTGCAAGGGAGCTGTCGGGAAATATGATCTGTGTCAGATATCCAACGAAGCGTCCGTGCTATCGCCTGTTGAAACGGGCCAAAGGCATACACCGGGCAGGCCATGAAATCGGGTTGGGAGACGTGCGATGCGCGTTGTGATGCTGGCGGCCGTCCTTGGTATGGCGTTTGTTCACGATACAAAAGCGCAACCACCGTTGGGCGAGGTGCAGGAGATCCATGATGGGTACTTCTGGCTCTGGATGGCGAACAAGATCCGCAAGGAATGCCCCGCCATATCCCCGAATTTGTTCGATGCTCAGCAAGCGATCGACGGGCTGAAACAGGATGCGCGGGATCTCGGATACACGGAACAGCAGATCGATGAATACATCGAGTCAGATGCGGAAAAGGATCGGTTTCGTGAACGCCGGGCAAAGTACTTCAAATCCCGCGGATACAAGCGAACCGAGGATGGATACTGCGCGCTCGGACGAGAGGAAATCGAGCGGAACTCGACCATAGGCGTGTTGTTGCGCGCAAACGATTAAGGCAAAAGCCCTTCCGGGCGAATGAGAGACGAAGGCAAACGACATGAGCGATCTGCGCAAGGTCATTATCGACGGAAAAGAGATCGAGGTGGACGGGGCGATGACCCTGATCCAGGCTTGTGAAGAGGCCGGCATCGAGATTCCGCGCTTTTGCTATCATGAGCGGCTGTCCATCGCCGGCAATTGCCGCATGTGTCTGGTCGAAGTGGTGGGCGGGCCGCCCAAACCGGCAGCCTCCTGCGCCATGCAGGTCAGGGACCTGCGCCCCGGGCCCGAGGGCCAGCCGCCCGTGGTGAAAACCAACTCGCCCATGGTCAAGAAGGCGCGTGAAGGGGTGATGGAGTTTCTGCTCATCAACCACCCGCTCGATTGTCCGATCTGCGATCAGGGCGGCGAATGCGATCTGCAGGATCAGGCGATGGCCTATGGCGTGGATTTTTCGCGCTACCGCGAGCCCAAGCGCGCAACCGAAGACCTTGATCTCGGCCCGCTGGTCGAGACGCATATGACCCGCTGTATCTCCTGCACGCGCTGCGTGCGCTTTACGACGGAGGTCGCGGGCATCCACCAGATGGGCCAGACGGGACGTGGCGAGGACGCTGAAATTACGTCTTATCTGGGCCAGACGCTCGACAGCAATCTGCAGGGCAACATCATCGATCTCTGCCCCGTGGGGGCGCTGGTATCAAAGCCTTATGCCTTCACCGCGCGTCCATGGGAACTCACGAAGACCGAGAGCATCGATGTCATGGACGCTTTGGGCTCGAACATCCGGGTCGACACCAAGGGGCGCGAAGTGATGCGCTTTCTGCCCCGCAACCATGATGGTGTGAATGAAGAGTGGATTTCCGACAAGACGCGGTTTGTCTGGGACGGATTGCGCCGCCAGCGTCTCGACAGGCCCTACATTCGCGAAAACGGCAAACTGCGTCCGGCAAGCTGGCCCGAAGCGCTCGCGGCAGCGGCGAAAGCCATGCAGGGGAAGACCGTGGCCGGTCTGATCGGCGATCTGGTGCCGGTAGAAGCCGCCTACGCCTTGAAACAACTGATCGAGGGCGCGGGCGGTGTCGTGGAATGCCGCACGGATGGCGCGAAACTGCCGGCGGACAACCGTTCGGCTTATGTCGGTACGGCGCGGGTCGAGGATCTGGACACAGCCGAGGCAATCATGCTGATCGGCGCAAATCCGGCGGTCGAGGCGCCGGTGCTCAATGCCCGCATCCGCAAGGCCTGGACCCGGGGTGCGAATGTCGGGCTCGTCGGAGAAGCCGTTGATCTTACGTATGAATATTCCCACTTGGGAATGGATCGAGCGGCACTCGCCAAGCTGATGCAGGACGATCACTCTGGCGTGGTCGACAAACCAAGTATCGTCGTCGTTGGCATGGGGGCGCTGCGCGAAGCGGACGGCGCGGCGGTATTGGCCGAGGCAATGGCCTTCGCGGAAAAGACCCGGTCGAAATTCATGGTTCTGCACACGGCCGCGGCGCGGGTCGGCGCACTGGATATCGGGGCTGTCAACGAGGGCGGCGTCGAAGCAGCGGCGGGCGCTGAGGTGATTTACAACCTTGGAGCGGACGAAATCGATATCAAGGACGGTCCCTTTGTGATTTATCACGGGAGCCACGGCGACAGGGGCGCGCATCGCGCCGACATCATCCTGCCCGGGGCAGCCTACACCGAAGAACCGGGTCTGTTCGTCAATACCGAAGGCCGGCCGCAAGTGGCGCTCCGCGCCAGCTTCGCGCCGGGTGAGGCCAAGGAAAACTGGGCGATCCTGCGCGCGCTCTCGGCGGAAATGGGCACGCAGCTTCCGTATGACAGTATTGCGCAGTTGCGGCAGGCTCTGGTGAAGGACGTGCCGCATCTGGCGGCCATCGACGAGGTGCCGGAGAACGACTGGCAGCCCTTGGAGCGCGGCCCGCTGGGGGCGGCGACTTTCCGGCAGGCGGTCACGGATTTTTACCTGACAAATCCGATCGCGCGCGCGTCCGAGCTGATGGCAGAGCTGTCCGCCAACGCCAAGGCACGCCGTCAGGAGACAATGGCCGCCGAATGACCCGCTTTGCGTTCATATCCCCGCTGGCGCTTGCGGCCTGCGGGCCTGCGGTGCCGACGGCAGAGGATCTGATACCGGAATACCTCGGGATCCAGACGACTTTGCTGGATGTGGACCTCGTGCAGTTCAACGTCGCGATGACGAAGGCGCTGAGCGCGGATGACGTGCGGAACTACGCGGATTGCGCGGCTGCGGGCTATACGCTTGCCCGTGGCTACAGCTTCGCGCGGCATTTGCGCACAAATGTATACAACGAGGGTGGCATATGGTCGGCGGATGCTGTTTACACCATCTCGCCAACCCTGCCTGACGGGCCGGTCAAGATGGACGTGGAAGTCACTGCGGCGGCCTGTGAGGAAAGCGGAATACCGATGGTGTGAGGACATATGGCTGATTTCTTTACCACTCCCGGCGGCATTGCTGTCCTGATCCTCGCGCAGGTTCTGGCGGTCGTCGGGTTCGTGATGGTCTCGCTCTTGTTTCTGGTCTACGGCGACCGCAAGGTCTGGGCGGCGGTGCAGATGCGGCGCGGCCCCAATGTGGTGGGCACTTTCGGATTGCTGCAGACCGTGGCGGACGCGCTGAAATATGTCGTCAAAGAGGTGGTGGTGCCCGCCGGCGCGGACAAAACCGTTTTCATGCTCGCGCCCATGACGTCCTTCGTACTGGCGCTGCTGGCCTGGGCGGTGATCCCCTTCAACGAGGGCTGGGTGCTCAGCGATATCAACGTGGCGATCCTCTTCGTTTTTGCCATCTCCTCGCTCGAAGTTTACGGCGTCATCATGGGCGGTTGGGCATCGAACTCGAAATATCCCTTTCTCGGGTCGTTGCGGTCAGCGGCACAGATGATTTCCTACGAGGTATCGCTCGGTCTCATCATCATCGGCGTCATCATCTCGACCGGTTCGATGAACTTCGGGGCCATCGTTGCGGCGCAAGACGGTCCTTACGGGTTTTTCAGCTGGTACTGGCTGCCGCATCTGCCGATGGTGTTCCTGTTCTTCATAAGCTGTCTGGCAGAGACGAACCGCCCGCCCTTCGACCTGCCGGAGGCGGAATCGGAGCTGGTTGCGGGGTATCAGGTGGAGTACTCCTCCACGCCCTTCCTTCTGTTCATGGCGGGTGAATACATCGCTATTTTCCTGATGTGCGCGCTGACCTCGCTGCTGTTTTTTGGCGGTTGGCTCTCGCCCATTCCGGGGCTGCCGGACGGTGTTTTCTGGATGGTCGCGAAGATGGCGTTCTTCTTTTTCCTCTTTGCCATGGTGAAAGCGATCACACCGCGTTACCGCTACGATCAATTGATGCGGCTGGGCTGGAAAGTGTTCCTGCCGTTCAGCCTCGTCTGGGTGGTCTTCGTGGCTTTTGCCGCCAAATTCGACTGGTTCTGGGGCGCCTATGCGCGCTGGGGCATGGGAGGCTGATATGACTCAGATCGACTACACACGCGCCGCCAAGTATTTCCTGCTGCAGGACTTCTGGGTCGGCATGAAGCTTGGGTTGAAGTATTTCTTTGCCCCCAAGGCGACTCTTAACTACCCGCATGAAAAGGGCCCGCTCTCTCCGCGCTTCCGCGGCGAGCACGCGCTCAGACGCTACCCGAACGGCGAGGAGCGTTGCATCGCGTGCAAGCTGTGCGAGGCGATCTGCCCGGCGCAGGCCATCACAATCGACGCGGAGCCCCGCGAGGACGGCTCGCGCCGGACCACCCGTTACGACATCGACATGACCAAGTGCATCTATTGCGGCTTCTGTCAGGAGGCCTGCCCGGTGGATGCGATCGTCGAAGGGCCGAACTTCGAGTTCGCCACCGAGACCCGCGAGGAGTTGTATTATGACAAGGAAAAACTGCTGGACAACGGCGAGCGCTGGGAAGCCGAGATCGCCCGCAATCTAGAACTGGACGCGCCCTACAGATGACTGAAACCAAGAACCCGTTCGAGGGCACCAACCCTTTCGCCATGATGATGGCGCAGGCGCAGGAGATGGCCAAGGCCTTCCCGGCCATGGAAGCCTTCTCGCCAAAGGGATTCGAAAAGATGATGGGCACGATGCCCAAGGACATGATGGAGATGATGTTCGGCAATACGCTGAACGAAGGCGGTCTCGACGCACGCACGCGCATGCTGCTGACCATCGCCGGGCTGACGATGCAGGGCGCGCAGAATGACGTGGCCTTCCGTCAGGCCGTCCGCCACGCCGTCGAGGCGGGGGCCACGCAGCAGCACATCGTGGAGACCATCGGTCAGATGGCGATGTTCGCGGGGCTGCCCGCCATGACCCGCGCGCTGCAGCTTGCGCAGGAAGTGCTGGACGAAGGAAAGGAAGAGGAATGACCGTTTTTGCCTTCTACCTCTTTGCCATCAGCGTGATCGCGGGCGGGCTGTTCACCGTTATCAGCCGCAACCCGGTGCATTCCGTGCTCTGGCTGATCCTCGCCTTTCTCTCGGCGGCGGGCCTCTTCGTGCTTTTGGGCGCAGAATTCGTGGCCATGCTGCTCATCATCGTCTACGTGGGCGCGGTGGCGGTACTGTTCCTCTTCGTCGTGATGATGCTTGACGTTGATTTTGCCGAATTGAAGGCGGAGATGGCGAAATACATGCCTTTGGCGCTGCTTATCGGGGTGGTCATCCTGATGCAGTTCGTGATGGCATTCGGGGCGTGGGAAAGCAATGCCGCGGCCGAAAGCCTGCGCACGCAGGTGGTGCCGGCAGACCGCCACAACACCGAAGCGCTCGGGTTAATTCTCTACGATCAGTATTTCCTGCTGTTCCAGCTCGCCGGTCTCATCCTGCTGGTTGCGATGATCGGGGCGATCTTGCTGACGCTCCGCCATCGCGCGGATGTCAAACGGCAGGACGTGGTGGCACAGATGATGCGTGACCCGGCCACGGCGATGGAACTGAAGGACGTCAAACCGGGGCAGGGACTGTGAAAATGCCGTTGCTCTGCCAGTATGGCTGGACGGCGTGAATGGAATATCGGGGCTGCGTTGCCCCAATAAGGACGAAAGATGACTGGGCTCTGGAAACTGAAACATATGGTTGTAGCGGCGAGCGCGGCCTGCGTTGTCGCCGGGGTGGCGGGGGCGCAAAGCGTGACGGAACGCGAAATCGCAGGGGTCGACGACCGCTATGCTATTGCCAGCAAGGACTTCGGCGATGGCAAGGTCCAGCTTCATACGCGCGGCGAGGGCGCTGACGGGGCCAGCCACAAAGTCCACACCTTCAGCTGCGTCGAACAAACCTATGAAGTGGTTTTCGAGGGGGATCAGGCACCGGAC
>JASFFN010000043.1:0-8530 GCA_050124275.1 Roseobacter sp.
GCTCGGAATGCACGGACCGGTATCCCGTAAACGTTTTTATCTCGCCGCGCAGACGGACGCCGAAACGGACCGTATAGGTCGAATTGCACACCCTGATCTTCTCTTCGAGCCCCGGCGACAGGTCCATCAGTTCGACGGCGTGATTGAACATCTTGTCGACGCTTTCACGAAAGCTCGGCTCGGAAACGGGACGTGCCATGGCCGTTCTCCTTTTTGCTGTGGCGCGGCGCACCGGGAGACTGCGCCGCTTTGGTCGCAGAGTATGGGGCCGCCGAACGAAACGCCAGTTTTTTAGGCAGTTTGCGAACTGTAGATTTGCTACTGTGAAATTCCGATGAACGGCGGGGACCAGCGTGTCATGCCGCCTATGTCTTATCGCGCTCGGCCAGCATGAGCGCGATCATCTCCGCCATGTACTTCGTCTCCCGCATCGGGGTCATGCCGCCAACCCCGATCCGCGTCGCGGCGCGCCACCAAAGGCCCGGGCGCCAGGCTCTGGGATAGCTCTTTTTGAGCCGCAAAACGAATCCGTTGGAGGGTTTGAAGGCAAAGGCCCCGCGGTCAATCGACGAAATATCTTCTATTCTGACCAGCACGGTCCCCGCATCATCGCGCAACTCGCACCGCGTCAGTTCAAGCCGGTTGTGAGTTGATTTGCGCATCGCATTGGCGATCATCAGGGAACCGGTTCCCATGGCGATCAGAAAAAGCTGCCAGCCAAGGGACGGTGATGTCGATACGGCGACGTAAATCACCAGCACGGCGAGCACCACCAGCATACCGAGACCAAGCACCCGGCGTCCCGCCGATGCCGCCACGGTCGCCAGAACTTCTGTATCGGAAGAGGATGCCATTCTATGCCTTTCTCGGTGATTGCCGCCTTCCCTATCTTGCGGAGCGTGGTGCCGACAAGCGCTATGAACAGCAATTGCGTCTCGCGGCTTTGCGGCCTAGGGATGACGTAGTGGAATGCGGGCCAATCCTTTGCCCCGTGAAGGTGCTTTGTCGCGCCGCAAGGCGATGCCATCTGAAAGGGCTCACATGCACAAGTTCGTCGCGATCCTGACCGTTGCGCTCTGCCTCAGCTTCGCCGGTTCGACGCTATGGGTGCCGGATTTTGGTGGCTTCGAAGCCAACCAGTTCCCGGTCCCGCAAGAGGATCCGCCGGTCCAGCCCGCTGGCTACGCCTTTGCGATCTGGGGCCTGATTTTCGGCTGGCTTCTTGCCGGCATGGGGTTCGGGCTTTGGAAACGGGCAGAAGATCCGGACTGGCATGCCATGCGCAAGCCGCTTTGCGTGTCGCTCGCGGTCGGATCGATATGGTTGCCCGTGGCCGTGCTCAGCCCGGTCTGGGCCGCGATCCTGATCTGGGCGATGCTCATCCCGGCATTGATCGCTCTGTTTCGGGCGCCCAAGTCAGATACGGTCTGGGCGCTGGCGCCGGTGGGCCTTTACGCGGGCTGGCTCAGTGCCGCCAGCTGCGTGGCTCTGGGCCTCATTGCCGCGGGTTACGGCTATCTTGACGCGGAAACGACCGCCTATGTCTTCATTTTTCTGGCGCTTGTGCTCGCCTCGGCCATTCAGAACCAGCTGCAACGCGCGCCAAGCTACGGGATCGCGGTAGTATGGGCGCTGGCCGCAATCGTCGCGCAAAACCTCAACGGCAACCCGACCGTGGCGGCGCTTGCGGGAGGCGGCGCCCTCGCCCTGCTCTTGCCCGTGTGGAAGGCCTGGCGCGCGCCCTCCTAGTTCTTGCGGCGGCCCTCTGTATGCTTGCGCAGTTTTGACGGAGCGGCTTTCTTGCGCCCCTTGTACGGATTCGCCTCGTTCTGGCCGCGCATCCAGAGCCGGATCGGCGTTCCAGGCATGTCAAAATCCAGCCGCAAGCCGTTGACAAGATATCGGTTATAGCTGTCGGGTACCTTGTCGGGATGCGAGCACATGACAACAAAACCCGGCGGGCGGGTTTTGGCCTGCGTCATGTACCGAAGCTTGATCCGCTTGCCTTGCGGCGCGGGTGGCGGATGCGCCTCCAGCATGCCGGAGAGCCATCGGTTGAGTTGCGCGGTGGTGACTCTGCGGTTCCACACCTCGTAGGCGCGCATGATCGCGGCATGCAGCCGGTCCATCCCACGCCCCGTGCGCGCGGAGACGGTGACCAGAGGCGCGCCGCGCAGTTGCGGTAACAGACGCTCGAAGCTCTCCTGCAACGCCCTCAGCTTGGCCTGCTTGTTCTCCTCGACATCCCATTTGTTGATGGCAACCACAACCGCGCGCCCCTCGCGCTCCGCCAGATCGGCAATCCGCAAGTCCTGCTGTTCAAACGGAATGGCGGCATCCAACAGAACGACGACAACCTCGGCAAACTTGACGGCCCGCAAACCGTCGCTGACGGAAAGCTTTTCGAGCTTGTCCTGCACCTTGGCTTTCTTGCGCATTCCGGCGGTGTCGAAGATGCGCATGGGAATTGCGATGCCGTCGGTACCGGCCCAGTCCACGCGCAGAGAAATCGCATCGCGCGTGATGCCTGCTTCCGGTCCGGTAAGAAGCCGGTCTTCACCGAGGATCTGGTTTATCAGCGTCGACTTGCCCGCGTTGGGACGTCCAACGACCGCCACCTGCAAGGGTTTTTGAGACGTGGGTGCGGGAACATCCGCCTGCATGTCCCCGGCGTCTTCATCAAGCACGACATCTACGTCCGGCGCCTCTTCCTCCGCCTGTTGTGCAAAAGCATCCGCAAGCGGTACAAGCTGCGTGTAGAGATCATTCAAGCCCTCGCCGTGTTCCGCCGACAACCGGATCGGCTCGCCAAGACCAAGGCTGTAGGCCTCCAGAACACCGGCGTCCGCCGCCGCACCTTCCGCCTTGTTCGCCGCCAGGATCACGTGGCGGGCCCGTTTGCGCAGGATGTCGGCAAAGACGAGATCAGACGGGGTGACCCCGACCCGGGCATCTATCATGAACAGGCACACGTCTGCCATGTCGACCGCGCGTTCCGTCAGTCGCCGCATTCTGCCTTGCAGGCTGTCATCCGTCACCTCTTCCAGACCGGCCGTATCAATGACGGTGAAACGCAGATCAGCCAGACGGGCCGCACCTTCGCGCAGGTCCCGCGTGACACCGGGCTGATCGTCCACCAGCGCAAGCCGCTTGCCGACAAGCCGGTTGAACAGCGTGGATTTGCCCACATTGGGCCGCCCTACAATGGCGAGCGTGAAAGACATGACGAAAAGGCTCCGACTCCCAGAACAGAATGCGCGCTGTAACGCATAGCGCCATCAACGGAAAGCGTGCAGTTGTCCTTTTGACGACACAACGTACAGCACGCCACCCGCCACAACCGGCGCCGACGATGCGCCGCCGGGGATCTCGATGCTGCTCAGCAAAGCGCCGCTTGCCGGATCGAAGCTGCGCAACTGTTCGTCGCCGGACGCGACGTACAGCCGACCGCCTGCCAGCAACGGCCCGTAGTGCGGCACGATTTCCGCACGCCGGGTCGGACGATCGTTCACGAATCTGGGCAAGCGAACACCCCAGATGCGGCTGCCGTCGGAGGCGTCGAGACGCAGCAATTCGTTGAGATCGGATATCACGAAGACACTGCCGCCGACGGGCACGATGTTGCCTTCCGCGCCTTCCGCTGCCGTCCAGAGCCGTTCTCCGGACTGCAGGTTCAGCGCTACAATGCGTCCGGCCTGGTTGCCCACATAAACCCGGTCGCCGGAAATAACGGGCGATGCGGTCACGTCACCGATGCTGCCCAAGGCCGTGCCGGGACGCTCACCGCTCGCGCTTGCGTCCCAACGCCTCAGACCGCCCTGCCTGAAGACAGCCTGCACTTCGCCCGCCCCGAAGGCAAACACGGCCAGCCCGCCGGCCACCGCCGGTGACGGCGCGCCGAGTACATTGGTCACGTCAGGTGATGCCGTCAGTTGCCACTGCAGGCGTCCGTCACGGGTCGAGATCGCCCAGCCGCGATCATCGCCGACTGTCAGGTAGGCCAGGCCCTGATAGACGGTCGGCGCACCCGATGCCGTGCCACCAAGAGTTTGGCGCCACACCTCGTTGCCGCTGATGGCGTCGAGGCAGGCCAGGACGCCGTATCCCAAGGCAACGTAGAGCCGCCCGTCGTCATAGGCCAGACCGCCACCGGTGGCCTGCCCCCCCTTGTCCCGCGCCGGACGCAGGTCCTTTTGCCAGACAGCCTGACCATTTGGTGATGTAGCAGTGACAACCGCTTCGGCGTCCAGTGTATAAATCAGCCCGCCGCCGATCACAGGAGACGCGACGATGCGCTGCCTGCGGCTATCTCCGGCACCGATGTTCGCGCTCCAGATGCGGGTCAGCTGCGTGCCAAGAGCCGGGTTTTCGGTCCGAAACGCGGGCGTTCCGTAGGACTGAGGCCAACTCGCGTTCGTCTGCGCGGCGGGCAACCGGATCGCACGCGCTTCACTTCCGGCTTGTGTGGTGGCGGCTTCCGCCTGTCCGTCAGCACGGACGCTTTCGCGCTTTCCCGGCAGGATCACGTCGTCATCGGCACAGGCTGAAAGCAACAGACCCGTCAAAACGATTGCACTTAGACCTCTCGCCATGCGTCCAACGGGAAAATTTCTACCGTAATTCATTCTGCCCCGCTCGATGCACGTCTTTGTGGCATCGCCCCCCGACGATCATTGCCGCCCATGTCAGTTATCAAGACCTGGCAAACCGTCCAGTTGCGGCGTCCCGCCCAGCGCAACAATCACCTGTAAGGCCCGTTGTTGCAAGTCCGGGCTTACGCCCGCGTCCTGAACGATTGCCTGAAACCGGTCGATTGCGGCCTGCGTCCTGCCCTCTTCGATCTCCATCAATCCCAGTTGCTCCTGCGAGAGCAAGGACATCGGCATGCCCGGTGCGGCCATCGCCTCGAACTGTTGACGGCGCAACGCGGGATCCATCTGATCCGCCTGCAAAACAAGAGACTTGAAGGCGGCAATCTGGCGATAGATCGGCGCGACATCAGCGTTAACCGCCAGCATGTCGAGCGCCTCCACCGCCGCCTCGGTTTCGCCGGCCTGCTGCGCTTCGGCGGCAAGCAGAAGCCTGACGATGGATTGAGCCCCGGCACCAGACGCCTCAATCTGCGCAATCTTGGCCTGTCGCTCTGACGCAGCCCTTTCGCCGAGCGCTGCGAGAATGCTGTCCCCCAAATCCTCGGCCTGCGCCCGCTCCTGCGCCTTGCTGTATTCATTCCACGCAGCGCCACCGACGATCAGCAAAACGACAACCCCGGCTATCCAGCCGTACTGCCGGAAAAGCAGGAAAAGGCGGTCGCGCCGCACCTCTTCGGTCACCTCGTCGATGAAGCTGTCTGTATCGCTCATACTGTCCTGCCAATACGCGGTTTCCGCCCGTCTTACAGCGCTCGGACCGGCAAGCCAAGGCCCTGTCATCCATCCGCGCAAGGCCCATTGCGCAAAAGTTCAGAAATCTCTAATCTGAACTGGTCAGTTTAGCGTATCGTGATGGAAGCTGTGCTCGCAGTGGCATTCGTGAGCAGGCGGTGTCCGGGCGGCCCAGAATGAGGCATTTTTAGTGCGTATATTCTCCATCATCGCGGCAATTGTCGTGGCGTTCGTTCTGTACTTCACGGTTGTCGACCGTCAGTCCGGCATTGCCTTGCTGCAGGACGCCGAGACGCCTGTGCCGGATGAACCGACGCAGGAGCAAGACCCCGAGACGTCGGATCGCGTCAAAGTCGTTGTCCAGACTTCCGTTGCCGCGAGCATTGACACGGCGGTGCGCCTGCGCGGCGAAACACGCGCCGCGCGGGTTGTGGACGTCAAATCCGAGACCGCGGCCGTCGTCATCTCCGAACCGCTTCGCAAGGGTCAGAGCGTCGTGACAGGCGAGGTGCTCTGCCGGTTGGATGAAGGCGCTCGCGGCACGACCCTCGAACAGGCACGCGCCCAATTGATCGAGGCGCGCGCGCGCGTGCCCGAGGCACAGGCCCGCCTGACACAGTCGCAAGCGCAACTGTCAGAAGCCCGGATCAATCAAAACGCATCCTCGAAACTCAACGAAGGCGGATTTGCTTCCACGACACGTCTGGCCAATGCCGAAGCCAACGTGGCAACAGCGCTTGCCGCTGTCGAGTCCGCACGGGCGGGGCTGCAGGCCGCGCAGGCGGGGATCGAAGCCGCGCAGGCAGCCGTTGCAACCGCAGAAAAAGAGATTGAACGCCTCACCATCACCGCACCATTTGCAGGACTTCTCGAGAGCGATACCGCCGAGTTGGGTGCGCTGCTGCAGCCCGGAGAATTGTGCGCGACAGTCATTCAGCTCAATCCGATCAAGCTGGTGGCCTTTGTGCCGGAAACAGAGGTGGCACGGATCAAATTGGGGGCATCCGCGACGGCGACCCTTGCGACCGGTCAAAGCGGCGTGACCGGCCATGTCACTTTCCTGTCGCGTTCCGCGGATCCAGCCACGCGCACCTTTCGGGTCGAAGTCGAAGTCGACAATGCCGATGAGTCGATTTCAGATGGTCAGACTGTCGATATCCAGATCGCCGGTGAAGGCACGATGGCGCATCTGCTTCCCCAGTCCGCCCTGACGCTGAACGACGACGGCATTCTCGGGATCCGAGCGGTCAATGCTGATGCAATTGTCGAGTTTTACCCAGTAACCCTTTTGAAAGACACATCAAAAGGCATTTGGGTGGGCGGACTTCCGGAAAGCGTTGACGTCATTGTGCTGGGACAGGAATATGTCATTGCCGGCGTAGAAGTAGATCCGACATACGGGAAACTCGGACAATGACCGGGATCGTCGACTGGGCTGCAAGCCGCGCCCGCATGGTGCTGGCGTTTATTCTGCTCAGCCTGGTCGTTGGTGGCTATGCCTATTCGACGCTGCCAAAAGAGGGCGAACCGGACATCGAAATTCCGGCGCTCTTCGTATCCGTGGTTTTTCCGGGCATTTCCGCGGAGGACAGCGAGACCCTGCTGGTCAAGCCGATGGAGACCGAACTCGCCGATCTCGACGGGTTGAAGAAGATGTCTTCGACCGCGGCCGAGAACTACGCCGGCGTCGTGCTTGAATTCGAATTCGGATGGGACAAAACGAAGATACTTGCCGATGTCCGCGATGCCATGGGCAAGGCCGAAGCCGATTTTCCGGAGGGCGCCGAGCAATACACGATTACCGAGATCAATTTCTCGGAGTTCCCCATCATCATCGTCAACCTGACGGGCCCCGTACCTGAGCGCACGATGGTGCGAATTGCCAAAAGCTTGCAGGACGAGCTTGAAGCGGTCGATGCGATACTAGAGGCGGGCATCGCCGGATCGCGCGACGAGATGCTCGAGGTCCTGATCGATCCTTTGAGGCTGGAGGCCTACAACGTCACCGCAAGCGAGTTGATTGCCACCGTCCGGAACAACAACCAGTTGATCGCGGCGGGCGAGGTCGAGACATCGCAAGGCACCTTCGCCATCAAGATCCCGTCTTCGTTCAACGACCCGCGCGACGTCTACAACCTGCCCGTCAAAACCAACGGCGAACGTGTGGTGACGCTGGGTGATCTGGCTCAGATAAACCTGACGTTCGAAGACCGTGATGGCACGGCGCGTTTCAATGGCGAAAACACCGTCGCGCTGCAGGTGGTCAAGCGCAAAGGGTTCAACCTCATTGATACGGCCTCCTTGGTGAAGCAAATGGTTGCCGCTGAACGCGAAAGCTGGCCCGAAGGCCTGCGCGCGGCGGTCGAGGTCGGTACTTCGAACGATCAGTCCCGGATCGTCGACAGCATGGTCCAACAGCTTTTGGGCTCGGTCTTTACAGCCATTGCGCTGGTCATGATCGTCGCCCTTGCCGCCCTGGGCATTCGTGCGGCTCTGCTCGTTGGTTTTGCCATACCGACCTCGTTCCTGCTCTGTTTCGCATTCCTCGCCTTGATGGGTATTTCGGTATCGAACATCGTCATGTTCGGCCTGATCCTCGCGGTGGGAATGCTTGTGGACGGCGCAATCGTGGTTGTCGAATATGCGGACAAGCGCCAGCAGGAGGGTGTCGGGCCCATGCAGGCCTACGTGCAAGCGGCAAAGCGGATGTTCTGGCCGATCATTTCCTCGACCGCGACAACACTCTGCGCCTTCCTTCCCATGCTGTTCTGGCCGGGTGTGCCGGGCGAGTTCATGGGCATGTTGCCCGTCACGCTGATTTTCGTACTCTCGGCGTCCCTTATCGTGGCGCTGCTCTACCTGCCTGTGATGGGCGGTGTGACCGGGCGACTCGAGCGCTGGATGTCCGACTACATGGTCGCAGTGGCGAATCTCAGGTGGTACCTGCATCTGGCGCTTTTCCCCATTGCCGCGCTGATGATGTCGGTATCGGCGCTCTTGCAGCCCCTGTACGCACAATCAAAAGAAACGTTCGGCGTCATGGATGGATTTGATCTGCTTGGTTCAGTCATCCCGAGTTTTCTCATCGTTTTTCTATACATCCTGCTCGCCTGCGCCGTTGTCGCAGTCGCGCTCGGCGGGTTCAT
>JASFFN010000044.1:0-8522 GCA_050124275.1 Roseobacter sp.
GTATACCTTCGGCCTTCGCTTTGAAATTGATCTGCATCATGGCGCTGTTGATTAACCTGTTTCATAATCTCGGTAATTCCGATTTCCGACGGTTGATGGGGAGCTGGCCTTGTTTTCTTCGATACCGGAGGCGTTTCGGGCGCGCGCGCGCGAGACCCCCGAGAGTCCGGCTTATCTGCAGCATCGAGACGGTGCGTGGCAGACGCTGAGCTGGAGTGACGTGCGGCAACGCGTTGCCCGTCTGCAACGGGCGTTCGCGCAGAGCGTTTTGCGTCCGGGGGACAGGGTCGGCATCTTCATGCCCAACTGTGTCGACTGGGTTGTCGCCGATCTCGCCGCCTTGTCGCAGGGTTTGGTCACGGTACCCGTCTATACCCGCGACAGCGCTGCGAACATCTGTCACGTGATGCGCGACAGCGGGGCGAGGTTCTGCGTCACAGATACGGCAGAGCGCTGGATGTCTCTTGGCGAGGAACGAAACAAACTTCCAGACCTTGAAACGGTCTGGACGCTGGAGGGCTCAGACAGCGCGGAGCCGCGGCTTGTGCAATGCCCTGAACCTTCCGGGGATGTTGAGGACGATCTGCCCATTGCTGCAAAGGGGCCGGACAGTCTTGCCACGCTGATATACACTTCCGGCACGACCGGCCCGCCCAAGGGCGTCATGCTCTCCCACAGGGCCTTGCTGTGGAACGCATCTGCCGTTTCCGAGGTGAACGCGCTGAAGCCCGATGATCTGCTTTTTTCCGTTTTACCCCTGGCACATGCGTTCGAGCGCACTTTAGGGTACCTGAACGCCATGCTGGGAAATGCGCCGATGGCCTTTGCGCGCTCGGTCGAGCATCTGTCCGAAGACATGCAAACGTTGCGGCCTTCGATCATGCTGGCCGTCCCGCGTCTGTTCGACCGTGCCCGCGCGCGGGTCGTCGATACCGCGGAAAAGTCTGCGGTCTCGGCAAGGCTGTTGAAATGGACCGAAGATATTGGCTGGCAGAGGCGCCTGGTCGCCGAAGGTAAAAAGGCGCGGCTTTCTCCTATTCAAAGGCTGTTCTGGATGGTGGCAGGCCAGCGCATCGCTTCCCGCGTCAGAGACGCCTTTGGCGGGCGCATACGCATGATGATTTGTGGCGGCGCGGCCCTTTCCGGAGAGACCTCGCGGTTCATGGCGGCGATGGGTTTGCCGCTTCTGCAAGGCTACGGCCTCACGGAAGCGGGTCCGGCCGTTACCGGTTGCAAGATCAAGGACCGGCGCAGCGATAGTGTGGGGTTCGCGCTACCCGGATGCGAGTTGAAGATTGGAGAAAAACGGGAACTGCTGCTGCGCTCGCCAGGGGTTATGCTGGGGTATTGGAACAAGCCCGAAGCGACCCGCGAAGTTCTCGATAGTGACGGCTGGCTTCACACCGGGGACGTCGCAGAGATCGTGGATGGGCGCGTGTATATTGTCGGGCGGATCAAGGATATTCTGGTTTTGTCGACGGGCGAAAACGTCAATCCGAACCCGATCGAAACCGCGCTTCTGTCAGACCCGTTGATCGAACAGGCCTGTGTATTGGGGGACGGCAGGCAGTGGTGTTCCGCCGTTGTCGTGGTCAATCCGCCCGCCTTCGAGCAATGGAAAGCGAAAGCGGGTTTGAGTTCGGCAGACCCTGAGGACCCATCAGCCCGTGACGCGCTGGTCAAGCGGTTGAAAGGGCGCATGCAACACATCCCGCCATTCGCGCGCATTGCAGATCTGGTCATCGAGGAAACACCGTGGGACCTCAACAGCGGCCTCATCACGCCGACGCTCAAAGCGAAACGCCCCCGGATCGCAGAACGATATTCGGAACAGCTCGACAAACTTTACAAATCCGAACGGCGACCGGCGGGAAAGTGACTGTGCCGGAAATCTGCCACCTGATCCGCGACCGCTTTGACACAAGTCAATACATGAGCGGTCAAGGCGGTTTATGGTTCGGGTTAAGCAACCACAAAAGGCGAATACGACCATGAGACCTCTGATTTCCGTTGCAGCGGTTTTCGCAGTTCTGGCGGTTACGGGCTGCGACCGGCAAGAAACATATCCGGTTTCCGGCGAGGAATGCGGCCCCACGGATCCCGTCAGGACTTTGGACGCGTCTGACTGCAAGCCGGTCTGACCGCAAAAGCATAGCCGGCAGAGTTCAGCAGGGACACGATTGATAGGTGAGGTTTGGCACCGCAAGCAACAAGACGGCCTGTCGAAGGTCTTTTGGCCGTCGTTTCGCAAACGGCAAGGAACCGGACTGAACCCGGGACGACTTGAAACACTTCAGGAAACCGGAGAGGGAGATATGAAAGATCCAGAGATATACGTCCTCATAGACGAATTGGAAAAACGCTCGGACCTGACGGTCGCGGATTTCGAGGGTATTGCCAATGGTCTCGCGTTCTTGCTGCCGGAAGCTGTCGGATCCAGAGAGCATCTGGCAGCGCACATCGGCACAACGGATGTCGCCGTACATATCGCGGATCAGGCTTTTCCCAACTGGGCCGTGCATATTCACGGACGCGCAAATGACAAGGATGGCCATTGGCACTGCTCGTTGCGGGAAGGCGACGGGCTGGACAACGATGCCGTAATCGGTTCGGGACGCTCACCGGTTCTTGCCCAGGCGATCCTTGCGGCCACGATGCGTCTGGCCATGCTGGTCAAATAGGCCCGGTCGGAAGACGCGGAACGAAATCGGTTTCGGGCAGCGCACCACCGTTCCGCACGTCGGCTTCGGACCGGGTTGTGTCATCGCATCTGCGCGCTGTCTGCGATCACCCCATGAATGAATGAGGCCTGAAATCCAGCAAGGTATTCTGACCATCACGCTTAATCCGGCCGTCGATCTTGCCACATCGGTCGAACGGGTCGTCGCCGGGCCCAAACTGTACTGCAGGAAACCGCGCATCGACCCTGGCGGCGGCGGCGTCAACGTCGCGCGCGCGATCCGCAAACTGAATGGCAGTGCAAAAGCCCTCGTCGCCGTCGGTGGTGTCTCGGGTCATCGGCTGTTGGACCTTCTGGCCGCAGAAGCCGTCCCGGTGCATCCGGTGCAGATCGGCGGTGAAACGCGCGAAAGCTTTGCCGTCACCGACGAAAGCGACGGGACCCAATACCGGTTCAGCCTTCCGGGGGATACCCTGGGCTCTGAAACCGCCGAGTTGCTGATTTCCGAGATTGTGTCACAGTCGCCGCGCGACGGGTATGTGGTTCTGAGCGGCGGTGTCGCGCCGGGGCTTGGCGACGATTATCCGGAGTGCATCCGCGCCGCCCTCTCGTCCGTTACGGACAGGCTGATCGTCGATACGTCCAAGAGAGCCCTGGAAAAGCTGATAAGTGATCCCGTCGCCCCGCTTTTCCTTCTGCGGCTCGACAAAAGAGAAGCGGAGCAAGCCGCAGGGCACGCCATCGCCAGTCTGCAGGAGGCTGCGGAATTCGCACAACATATGATCGGCAGAGGTGTTGCGCACCACATTTCGATCAGCGGAGCCGCCGCAGGCTCCGTACTCGTCACGGAAAATAGACGCTACATCTGCCGGGCACCGGAGGTTCCCGTCGTCAGCAAGATCGGCGCCGGCGATGCCTTTGTTGGTTCCTTGACGCTGTCCCTCGCTCGCGGCGCGGGTTTTGACGTGGCTTTGCAGTGGGGTGTCGCGGCAGCCACCGCTACGATGTCCACGGAGGGAACGGGTCTTTGTGCGTTGCCGGACGTGGAAGCGCTTCTGCCGCTCTGTGAGGTTCAGTCTTTCTAGGTCTTTTCCGCCTCGGCGACATGGCGCAATACGGTCACGAAACTGTCGGGCGTCACGGAGATGCTGTCGATACCGTAGTGAACAAGCCGCTTGGCGAAAGCAGGGTCATTACTTGGCGCCTGCCCGCAGAAACCGACTTTTGCCCCGACTGCGTGTGCTTCGCGGATGACAGTCTCGATCATCCACAAAACGGCCGGATCATCCTCGCGGAAGAGCTCCGCCAGTTCTTCGGAATCCCTGTCTATGCCCAACGTAAGTTGCGTGAGGTCGTTCGACCCAATCGAAAAACCGTCAAAGCGCTCGGCAAATTCCTTCGCCCGAATGACGTTCGAGGGAATCTCGCACATGACGTAGACTTCCAGCCCGTCGTCACCTCTTCTCAGGCCGTGCTCCTGCATCACTTTCAGCACGCGGTCGGCTTCTTCCGGCGTCCGGCAGAACGGGATCATGACAATGACGTTTTCGAACCCGATCTGGTTTCTCAGACGACGGATTGCCCGGCATTCAAGCGCAAAACCTTCCTGATACTTGGGTGAGTAATAGCGGGACGCTCCGCGAAACCCTATCATCGGGTTTTCCTCTTCCGGCTCGAAGTCGCGGCCACCAAGCAGATCGGCGTATTCGTTCGTCTTGAAATCGCTCATGCGGACGATCACCGGCTTGGGATGACAAAAGGCTGCGATCCGCGACAGGCCACGCGCAAGCTGGTCGACAAAATAATCTGCCGGAGAGGCATATGCGCTGGTCAAGGCTTCGATCTCGGCACGCGCGGCCGGATCCTTTATCCGCTCGGGATGCAGCAGCGCCATCGGATGCGCGCGCACGACAGAACTGATCACGAACTCCATGCGGGCAAGACCGACGCCCTCGACCGGTAAGCGCCACCATCGCAGCGCTGCAGAAGGGTTTGCCAGATTGAGCATCACATTCGTGCGCGTCTCCGGCAGATCCGTGAGCGATTCCTCGGTCACCGATATCTCAGACAGACCTTCGGTCACGACGCCCGTCTCTCCGCCCGCGCAGGACACCGTTACTTCCTGTGCATCATGCAGAACATAAGTCGCATCACCACAGCCAACGATGGCGGGCAGGCCGAGTTCGCGACTGATGATGGCAGCATGAGATGTACGGCCGCCGTGGTCCGTGACGATCGCGGCGGCCCGCTTCATGATCGGAACCCAGTCCGGGTCGGTCGTTGATGTTACCAGTACGGAGCCGTCGACGAAGTCACCTATGTCCGCTGCAGACTCGATGATGTGCACGCGACCGCTGACGGCGGCATCTCCCACGCTCAGCCCCGTCGCAAGCGTTCTGCCCGGGTTTTCTACATGATAGCTCTTCAGAGCGGTCGCGTCCAAGCGGGACTGAACGGTTTCCGGCCTTGCCTGCACGATATAGAGCGTGCCGGAGTCACCGTCTCGCGCCCACTCCATGTCCATCGGCTGGCCATAGTGCGCTTCGATGATGCAGGCCTGACGCGCAAGATCAATGATCTCCTTGTCGCTCAGAACATAGCTTTCGCGCTCCGCTTTCGATGTCGGCACGTTGCGCGGTGTGCCGGAGGCCTGCAGGATCATCTTGATGGCTTTCTCCCCGCGCCTCTTTTCGAGGATCGGTATCAGGTCGGCATTTCCCAGAAACGGCTTGAAAACCTGGTATTCGTCCGGGTCGACCGCGCCCTGAACGACATTCTCCCCCAAACCCCAGGCTGCGTTGATGAGGACGCTTCGGGGGAATCCCGTTTCGGTATCGATCGAAAACATGACGCCCGATCCGCCGCTATCGGCGCGCACCATCAACTGTACGCCTACGGACAGCGCGACCTTCTCGTGCGCGAAACCCTTCATCTGGCGATAGGAGATCGCGCGATCCGTGAACAAGGACGCATAACACTTGCGGCAGGCCTGCAAGAGGGCGGTCTCTCCGCGCACGTTCAGAAAGGTTTCCTGTTGGCCTGCGAAACTCGCGTCCGGCAAATCCTCGGCAGTGGCACTCGAACGGACGGCCACGGCAATGTTTTCGTCCCCATGGGCTTTGCCGAGTTTTCTGTAGTGTGAAAGAATGTCCTGTGCTGTTTTCTCGGGCCAGTCACCGCTGTTTATCATGGCGCGTATGGCATCACCGGCTTCGGACAACGTGATTTTCTGCGCCGCCAGCTTGGCCAGTTCCGCGGCAATCCCCGCGTTCAGGTCATTGGCCGCCATAAAACTCCGGAAAGCGTCCGCCGTCGTCGCGAAACCGGGAGGAACGCGGATGCCTTTCGCACCAAGCGCTTTGATCATCTCCCCCAGTGAGGCGTTTTTGCCTCCGACGATGTCGATGTCTCCCCGGCTGAGGTTCTCGAAGTTCACTACATGCGCGTCCTGCTTTGTCATGCCGCCCCCTGTGATCCGTTACAGAGGTAGAATATCAGACGACCATCGCAGCGCTTTGACCCAAGTCAGTTTGCGGTTTAACGATTAGGTGCGCAGAACAGATCAAAGATATTCAAGCTGTGCCGGCATACCATAAAAATTAAAGTCCCTACTCGCATCGGATCAGGGATTGAACAGGCGATCGGCAAGAGAACACCGAAGGCGGTCGTCCAGGCTATTTTGCCTTGTCCTGTGTGTCGTCTGCCTTTTCGTCTGTTTCCGCGTCGTCGTCAGGTTCTTCGGCGGAAAGCGGTTCCAGCGAGGTTTCGAACAGTTGTTCATCCTCTTCGTTGCCCGTCGTGTAATGAGGAGACCCATGCGGCGGATAGGCGAGACGGTCCCGTATTCGATCAATCGACTCCTGCGCGAAGCGCGGAAACGGCAGAGAGCCGTTCTGCCGCCACCGCTCCACCTGTCGAACGGCATTTTGAGTTCGCGTGTCATCGAGGCCGGCGTCGCGCGCCATGTAGACCACCTGCGACGGGAAAGCGATGCTGGTTCCGGATTTCGCAACGATGTCGCCGGCACGGAGCAACACATCTTCGGACACGGCGAAGAAGTCGTTCCATTCGGCGGTTTCCACATAGACCCTGATGTCCACGTTCAGCGACGATTCGCCATAGCCGGCGAACCGTACGCGCACCGACTCCGTCTCGATTCGGGGATGCGCATGGAACATCTGCCGCAATTTGGCGAGCACCCACCGCAGCTGATCGGGAGTGGTTTCGTAGCGCAGACCGAGGCGATGTTTGAACCGAATCTTATCGCACTTCGCCCAGTTCACGATTCTCATATCCGCAAGTTGGGCGTTCGGGATGGTGTGAACGGTGCGATCGAGAGCACGTATCTGCGTGGACCGGACCCCAATGTTTTCGATCGTTCCGAAAACGTCATCCAACTGGCAGAAATCCCCGACGCGCGCCGGTTTATCGAGATAGAGAATGAAACCGGCAATCAGGTTTTCGAGGCTCGGCCGGATTGCGAGCGCAACCGCAAGGCCGCCGACGCCAAGCCCCGCCAGCAGGCTGAATGCGGGCAGGCCAATATTCTGAATCCCGAAGGCCATGACAATGATGACCCCGACCGCGCCGAAAATGCGCGCGCTCAGACGCATCAGGCTCGCGTCGAGGCTTTTGCCCTTCATGCTGGGACGGGCGATCAGACTTTCTGCGATGAAAATGCAGAGCAACCAGACGATCCAGGCCCCCGAGACGTAGGACAGCACGATCAGCGCGATTTCGACGGCTTCATCCATCCGGCCGAAAATGTTGAGCTGCAAGTCGATGATCGGCCTCAGGAACGAGATAATGGCGATCGTGACAATCGGGGTCACGGCCCTTAGTGCGAGTTTCCTCGTTTTGCTGCGGTATTGTATCCGGGACAGAAGCCGGTGGATGATCAGGATCACCGAGACGGGAATGACCAGAAGAACGATCAAGAGACCGATTTTCCAAAGCGGTGTGTCAAACACCACCGTCGACAGGCTTGGCGGCAGCGCGTCCTCGATCCCCGCCGGGAAGAAGGGCCCGGTCAGCGACCGGAATTCGCCCACCCAGTTGTCGAATGGACGCGGGGTTTGACGCGGCATATCCCCAAGTCCGCGCAGGAACCGGGGCGCGGCCGCAATGACGTCACCGGCGAAAAGAAACTCCCCCGCGCGCCCATCCTGGCCGGTATGCGTGATCCGGAAAGGCGTACCGGGCAGGACGTAAACGAGATCCGGGTTGAATTCATCGGGTGCATCGTCGGGCGCCGGCGGGTCGACGCGGTCGTAGATTTCCAGCATCGTCAGGCCGGTTTTGAAAGCATTCTCGCTCCGCAGCGTGTGCGGCACCCCGGAAACGTCAAACAGCGAGTCCAATCGTCTGCCCGAATCGACCAGATGCTGAAAGTTCTCGGTTGTTCTCTGCTCTCTGTACTCCGCAAGGGTGCGGGCAAGCTCTGTGCGCATGGCGAGAAAACTTTCCAACGTCCGGCGCGGGCTTTCGGTCCGCATGGGCGTGAATGCGTTCCGGTCAGGGAGGGACAGACTGGGCGGCGACCCGGCCGGTTCACTTTGCTGAGCTGTCACATCGCCGGCACTTGATGCAAGCATCAGGCTGCTTGCGAACATGCACAGCCCGAAAAAACGGAATAGGACGCCAGTGGACAAACGGATTTTTTGAGAAATCTTCACGCGGCCCTCGGTTGTCTCTTTTCTTTCGGCAAATCCAAGTCCTGCCTTCTCAAGCCCCGACTACCTCCGAGAAATTACCCCAGATTGCAATGGTTTGTGGGCTTTGTCATCGTCGGATATGAAAAAAATGAACCTACTTATGGCGGGTGTTGACGCTAGGACACAAC
>JASFFN010000045.1:0-8493 GCA_050124275.1 Roseobacter sp.
TGAAGACGCTCAAAGGCCTAACGCCTTTCGAATTCATCGTTCAGCAATGGACAAATGAACCAGAACGTTTCAAAGAAAAACCAGACCACCTCTCAACGGGACTGAACATCTAGCGTGACCGGATCACAGGGAGTCTCACGCGCATGAATTTGTGAGTTATCCTATTTTGGAGCATGGAAATAACCCCGCCGATCATGGCGGGGTCTGCTTCTGTTGGGTAGATCTGAAGATCTGATTATTCAGCGGTCAAAAGTGGCGGCTTGTTGCCGGATAGGCGCGGGTTGTCCGGCCCCTCAATCTTCAGATCGATCTCGCCGCCCTTGACGCCGACGCGGACGACGCCGCCTTTGGCCAATTTGCCAAACAGCAACTCTTCCGCGAGCGGCTTCTTGATGTGCTCCTGAATGACACGACCCAGCGGACGCGCGCCCATCTTGTCGTCATAGCCTTTGTCAGCCAGCCATTCAGCTGCCGGTTTGGTCAGTTCGATGGTGACATTACGATCCATCAATTGCGCTTCGAGTTGCAGCACGAATTTTTCGACGACGCGGAGAATGACCTCTTTCGGGAGCGGCGCAAAGCTTATGACCGCGTCTAGACGGTTGCGGAACTCTGGTGTGAAGGTCCGCTCGATCGCAGCCGTGTCTTCGCCCTCGCGACGGTCGCGGCCAAATCCGATGGCCTCCTTGGCTTGCTCTGCCGCACCGGCATTTGATGTCATTATCAGTACGACGTTGCGGAAATCCACCGTCCGGCCATTATGGTCGGTCAGTTTGCCGTGGTCCATCACCTGCAACAGGATGTTGTAAACATCCGGGTGGGCCTTCTCCATCTCATCGAGCAGGAGCACGCAATGCGGATGTTGGTCTACCCCGTCTGTCAGCATGCCGCCCTGGTCAAAACCAACGTATCCGGGTGGTGCGCCAATCAGGCGAGACACGGCGTGTTTTTCCATGTACTCGGACATATCGAAACGCAGCAATTCGACGCCCAGCGTGTCGGCAAGCTGTTTCGCGACCTCCGTTTTGCCGACACCGGTCGGTCCTGCGAAGAGATAGTTGCCGATGGGTTTTTCCGGTTCGCGCAATCCGGCGCGTGCCAGTTTGATCGCGGACGACAAGGCTTCGATCGCCTTGTCCTGACCGAACACGACGCGCTTGAGAGACCCTTCGAGATCTTTCAAAACTTCCGCATCGTCTTTCGAGACGTTTTTTGGGGGGATGCGCGCAATTTTCGCGACCACATTCTCGATCTCTTTCGTACCTATTGTCTTGCGGCGTTTCGCTGCGACGACCAGATGCTGAGCCGCCCCGGCCTCGTCAATCACATCGATCGCGCTGTCGGGCAGCTTGCGATCATTGATGTAGCGCGATGCAAGCTCGACCGACGATTTGATGGCGTCCGCGGTATATTTGACCGAGTGATGATCCTCGAAATAAGGTTTAAGCCCACGCAAAATCTTTACGGCATCTTCCACGGACGGTTCATTCACGTCGATCTTCTGGAACCTGCGGCTCAGCGCCCGGTCTTTTTCAAAGTGCTGGCGGAACTCCTTGTATGTGGTGGAGCCCATCGTGCGCAATTTGCCGCCCGCGAGAGCCGGCTTAAGCAGGTTCGAGGCGTCCATCGCACCACCTGAGGTTGCGCCCGCGCCGATCACGGTATGGATCTCGTCAATGAAGAGGATCGCGTCCTTGTGATCTTCGAGTTCCGCCACGACGGCCTTGAGGCGTTCTTCAAAATCGCCGCGGTAACGCGTGCCAGCGAGCAACGCACCCATATCGAGCGAGTATATGGTTGTTTCCGAAAGAACTTCGGGCGTCTCGCCCGCAACGATCTTACGGGCCAGCCCTTCCGCGATAGCGGTTTTCCCGACGCCGGGATCCCCCACGAGAAGCGGATTATTCTTGCGGCGGCGGCACAACACCTGAATGCACCGCTCTACCTCAGCCTCCCGACCGATCAATGGATCGATATCGCCTTCGCGGGATTTTTCGTTCAGGTTTACGCAGTATTTTTCAAGCGCGCTTTCTTTTTTCTCGCCCTCTGTGACGTTCTGAGGCTCCTCCTCCGCATCTGGCGCGCCGGACACGGGGCGTTGCTCGCCGTAGGCGGGGTCCTTGGCCACGCCGTGTGCGATGAAGTTGACGGCATCGTACCGGGTCATGTCCTGCTCCTGCAGGAAGTAAGCCGCGTTGCTTTCCCGCTCGGCGAATATGGCGACGAGGACATTGGCCCCGGTGACCTCGGTGCGTCCGGACGACTGCACGTGTATGGCGGCGCGCTGGATGACCCGCTGGAACGCGGCAGTCGGTACAGCTTCCGAGCCTTCGATGTCGGTGACGAGGTTGCTCAGGTCCTCGTCAACGAATTCGATCAGTGTTTTTCGCAAGTCTTCGGTATCGACGCTGCAAGCCTTCATGACACGCGATGCGTCGGGCTCGTCAATAAGCGCCAGCAGCAAATGCTCCAACGTTGCGAACTCATGACGACGCGCATTCGCGAGCGCCAGAGCCGAATGGATTGCCTGTTCCAGTGTTGTCGAAAATGAAGGCACGGTATGTGCTCCTTCTCATCGGGGTCGGTGGGGCAGCCAAGGGATATCGGCGCCTCATCCAACCATAGCCTCATAGTATTAGAGTTTGGTTGATCGTGGCGCGGCTTCAAGTTTTTTCTGCATTTTTCCGGTCACAAATTGTGTGATGTTGCAAACCTTGGTCATCCTTTGAGCGTCAGAAAGCGTCCTTGCGCGCGCGTATTTCGCCAAAAACTTGAAAGTCTGCTGCGTCATTCATGTCAAGCATCGACCGGATGCCGCGATCCTTTGCCCTCAGGAAAGGGTTGGTGGCGAGTTCGGTCGCCAATGTCGACGGAACGGTCGGCAGTCCGGAGGCGCGCATCGCAGCGATATCCTCCACCCGCGAGATCAGATCCGTATTGTCGGGCTCAATGGTTAAGGCAAACCTAGCGTTGGCCGCGGTGTATTCATGTCCCGAGAATACTTTTGTTTCGGGCGGCAGGGATGCAAGTCTGCTCAATGACGTCCACATTTGCTCTGCCGTACCCTCGAACAAGCGACCGCATCCCAGCGCCATCAGGCTGTCCGCCGTGAACACGGCTTTCGCACTTTCGATGTAGTATGCCAAATGTCCGATCGTATGACCGGACACATCCATCACCCTGACATCTTGCCCGGCAAAGTCGAAGTGGTCTTCATCGGCATGCGCGACGTCCAGCGCCGGCAAGCGATGTACATCTTTCGCGGCGCCGCGGACGATTGCCTCGTGTTTGGCCAGAACCGCGGCGAGGCCCTGCACATGGTCCGCGTGATGATGCGTAATCCAGACCTCGGAAAGCGACCAGTCGCGCGTTGCAAGAGCATCGAGGATCGGCGCCGCCTCCGGCACGTCGACCAAGGCTGTTTTGCCGGAGGCTTCGTCGTGGATCAGATACGCATAGTTGTCCGACAGGCAGGGAACGGTAACAATCTCAAGAGGCATGGTCATTTTCCTAAAGCTTTGTAACACTGCGTCAGAGAGTGAACGAACACAGGGCCGGCTGCAATGCATCTGGATGTGCAGGACCTGCGCAATTTCTATTACCGCAGCGCTTTGGGACGTGCTGCCCAGGCATCACTGAGCGCGCGAATGCGCGAGTTCTGGCCCGAAGCGAAAGGCCAGACCGTGGTCGGCTTCGGCTTTGCGACGCCCCTGCTGCGGCCTTACCTGGCAGATGCGCGTCGCGTCCTCGCGCTGATGCCAGGTCCGCAAGGCGTGATGCCCTGGCCGTCGGGTTTGCCAAATGTATCGGTTCTGACAGAGGAAACGCTCTGGCCGCTGGAAACCGGCCACGTCGACAAGCTGGTTTTGTTGCACGGTCTCGAGACATCCGAGCGCGTATCCGATCTTCTGGAGGAATGCTGGCGGGTGCTCGGACCCGGCGGCCGGGCGCTTTTCATTGTGCCCAACCGTGCCGGGTTGTGGGCGCGCCGCGACCGCACGCCTTACGGGTTCGGGCGGCCGTATTCGACCGGTCAGCTCGAGGCGCAACTGCGCAAACACCAGTTTCTTCCCGAACGCCACCTCGGCGCGCTCTACCAGGTGCCGTCGGAGAGAAGGCTTTGGATGAAATCGGGACCCGCGCTGGAACGTATCGGGCGGCGCATGCCGTCCTTCATCGCAAGCGGCGCGTTCATGGTCGAGGCGACGAAACTGGTGTATCCGCCGAAAGGTCAGGTGCAACGGGACAAGGCGGTGAAACCCGTGGGCGTGCTCAATCCGTCGGCGAAACCGGTCTGACGACCCGGCGCGCGGGGCTGCAATAGCCCGGAAGCCGGTTTTCCCGATTTTCGGCGATGCAGAATCGCCCTAAGCAGTCTAACGTGCCACGAAACCGCAACTTTTTTGACGAGCCAAACCGTCGCACTTCGGTCAAGCGTCTGAAAACATAGAGAAACCGGAAAATGCCTAAGGCGCTAACACATGTTGCGGGGTGGAACGGCCTCTGCTACATCACCGCTGATTTCGTTGGCGCGGGGTTCTCGCGCTGCACCAACTGCTTCGGTCGCGCGAATGGTGCGCGTTGCTGAGAAAATAACATCGGAAGGGTGGATGTGTCAGAACCAGCTTCGATTTCCACAAGTATTGCCGCGCGTTACGCGACGGCCATCTACGAGATCACCAAGGAAGAAAAATCGCTCAAATCGCTGGAAGAAGATATCGGCGCCCTGCAAAGCGCGTTGGCTGACAGCCAGGATTTCCGAGCGCTTATAAGTTCACCGATCTACACGCGCGAACAGCAGCAAAAAGCAATCGCGGCGTTGTCATCCAGGATGGGCCTTTCCTCAACGATGGCCAATACGTTGTCCCTGATGGCGCAAAAGCGCCGCCTGTTCGTGGTGCCGAACCTGCTGGCAACGCTCCGCGATATCATCGCCGTGGACAAGGGTGAAGTGACGGCCGACGTGGTTTCCGCCAAGGCGCTGACCAAGGCGCAGGCCGACAAACTGGCAAAGACTCTCAAAGCCTCCACGGGCAAAACCGTGACACTGAATGCGACCGTCGATGAAAGTCTCATCGGCGGTCTCGTCGTAAAAGTTGGTTCGCGCATGATCGACACGTCGATCCGCGCGAAACTGAATTCCCTCCAGAATGCAATGAAAGAGGTCGGATAAATGGGTATCCAAGCAGCAGAGATTTCTGCGATCCTGAAGGACCAGATCAAGAATTTCGGTCAGGAAGCCGAAGTTGCCGAAGTCGGCCGCGTTCTCTCCGTCGGTGACGGTATCGCGCGCGTATATGGTCTGGACAATGTACAGGCCGGCGAGATGGTCGAATTCCCCGGCGGTATTCAGGGCATGGCGCTGAACCTCGAAACCGACAACGTCGGCGTCGTGATCTTCGGTTCCGACCGCGACATCAAGGAAGGCGACACCGTCAAGCGCACGAACTCCATCGTGTCGGTGCCCGCGGGCGACGAACTGCTGGGTCGTGTCGTCGATGGTCTTGGCAATCCGATCGACGGCAAGGGGCCGATCAACGCCTCCGAATCCCGCGTAGCTGATGTGAAAGCACCGGGCATCATCCCGCGTAAATCCGTGCACGAGCCGATGGCGACCGGCCTCAAGGCCGTCGACTCGATGATCCCGATCGGCCGTGGACAGCGCGAGCTTATCATCGGCGACCGCCAGACCGGCAAGACCGCCGTGGCGCTCGACGCAATTCTGAACCAGAAGTCCTACAACGACGCCGCCGGCGACGATGAGAGCAAGAAGCTCTACTGCGTTTACGTTGCCGTGGGTCAGAAGCGTTCCACCGTGGCGCAGCTTGTGAAGAAACTCGAGGAAACCGGCGCGATCAATTATTCCATCGTCGTGGCCGCGACCGCGTCCGAACCGGCGCCGATGCAGTTCCTCGCACCCTATTCCGCGACGGCCATGGCCGAACATTTCCGCGACAACGGGCGTCACGCGCTGATCATTTACGATGACCTGTCCAAACAGGCGGTGTCGTATCGCCAGATGTCGCTGCTGCTGCGCCGTCCGCCCGGACGCGAAGCGTACCCGGGTGACGTTTTCTACCTGCACTCCCGTCTGCTGGAGCGTTCGGCGAAACTGGGTGACGACGCGGGTAACGGGTCGCTGACAGCGCTGCCGATCATCGAAACGCAAGGCGGCGACGTGTCGGCCTTTATCCCGACCAACGTGATTTCCATCACCGACGGTCAGATCTTCCTCGAGACGGAACTGTTCTACCAGGGGATTCGTCCTGCGGTGAACACGGGTCTTTCCGTATCGCGTGTGGGCTCTTCCGCACAGACATCCGCGATGTCGTCCGTGGCGGGTCCAGTGAAACTGTCGCTTGCGCAGTATCGTGAGATGGCGGCATTCGCGCAGTTCGGCTCTGACCTCGATGCCTCCACGCAGCAGTTGCTGGCGCGCGGCGCCCGTCTGACAGAACTGATGAAACAGCCTCAATACTCGCCGCTGACAAATGCGGAAATCGTTTGCGTGATCTTCGCGGGAACCAACGGCTTCCTGGACAAGGTCGATGTAAGTGATGTGGGCCGTTTCGAGGCCGGGCTGCTCAACCACATGCGGACCAAGCACAAGGACGTGCTGGACTGGATCACGGACGAAGACCCGAAAATGAAGGGCGACGCCGCAGACAAACTCAAAGCCGCGATCAGCGAATTCGCATCCGACTTCGCCTGAAGCGGGAGATAGGCAATGCCAAGTCTTAAGGACCTGAAAAACAGGATCGAGTCGGTCAAATCGACACGCAAGATCACCAAGGCCATGCAAATGGTGGCTGCGGCGAAATTGCGCCGTGCGCAGGAAGCGGCGGAACAATCGCGCCCTTACGCCGAGCGGTTCAACGCTGTAATGGCGCGGCTCGCGGCATCGGTGGGCGACTCGGATTCGGCGCCGAAATTACTGAGCGGTACGGGCAGCGACAAAGTGAACCTGCTGATCGTGATGACGTCCGAACGTGGCCTTTGTGGTGGTTTCAACTCCAATATCTCGAAACTTGCACGCAACCATGCGAACGAATTGCGTGGGCAGGGCAAGGACGTGAAGGTCCTGACCGTCGGCAAAAAAGGCCGTGATCAGCTCAAGCGTGATTTGGGAGACCGGTTCATCGGCCATGTCGATCTGACTGAAGTCAAGCGTGTGGGGTATGGTGATGCGCAAGCGATCGCCAAAGACGTCCTGAACCGTTTCGACGCGGGGGAGTTCGATGTTGCGACGATTTTCTTCTCGAAATTTGTCAACGTGGTCAGCCAGATCCCCACGGCGCAGCAGATCATCCCGGCAAAGTTCGAAGAGCAGGAAGGCGACGACGCCTCTGCGCTTTTCGACTACGAACCCGACGAAGAGGCGATCCTGGCCGACCTGCTGCCACGCGGTGTCGCGACGCAGATCTTCTCGGCGCTGCTGGAGAACGGCGCGTCCGAGCAGGGTGCGCGGATGTCCGCGATGGACAACGCAACCCGAAACGCGGGTGAGATGATCGAAAATCTGACCATCGAGTACAACCGCTCACGTCAGGCCGTCATCACCAACGAGCTGATTGAAATCATTTCCGGCGCGGAAGCGCTGTAGAACAAACCGGAGAAACGACATGGCACAAGCAGTCGGCAAACTTACACAGGTCATCGGCGCGGTCGTCGACGTCCAGTTCGAGGATCACCTGCCGGAGATTCTCAACGCGCTTGAAACAGACAACCACGGCAACCGCCTCGTGCTGGAAGTTGCCCAGCACCTCGGCGAAAACACCGTACGGGCAATCGCGATGGACTCCACCGAAGGCTTGGTGCGCGGACAGAAAGTGACGGACACCGGTGGCCCGATCGCCGTGCCGGTGGGAAATGCGACACTGGGTCGAATCCTGAACGTCGTGGGCGAGCCCGTGGACGAAAAAGGCCCGGTCAATGCCTCCGAGACACGGTCGATCCACCAGCCGGCGCCGGAGTTTGCTGAGCAGGCGACCGAATCCGAAGTGCTTGAGACGGGTATCAAGGTGATCGACCTGCTCGCCCCCTACGCGAAAGGCGGCAAGATCGGCCTCTTCGGCGGCGCCGGTGTTGGCAAGACCGTTCTCATCATGGAACTCATCAACAACATCGCGAAAGTGCACTCGGGCTATTCCGTGTTCGCAGGGGTGGGCGAACGGACCCGCGAGGGCAACGACCTCTACCACGAGATGATTGAGTCCAATGTGATCAAGCCGGACAACCTCGAAGACTCGCAGGTGGCGCTGGTCTACGGTCAGATGAACGAGCCTCCCGGCGCGCGTGCCCGCGTGGCGCTGACCGGCCTGACGCTCGCCGAGCAGTTCCGCGACCAGTCGGGAACGGACGTTCTGTTCTTCGTCGACAATATTTTCCGCTTCACGCAGGCCGGCTCCGAGGTGTCCGCACTGCTGGGCCGTATTCCGTCCGCCGTGGGCTACCAGCCGACGCTGGCGACCGACATGGGCGCGATGCAGGAAC
>JASFFN010000046.1:0-8407 GCA_050124275.1 Roseobacter sp.
TCCCATGATGCTTCCTTCTGATGGTTACAAATCAGTAGACCATCACATGCTGGGACTAAACATCTAGTTCATCTGGAAGTGCAGCGGATAGGATCCGTTCCGGAAAGGCCCGAACAGGTCCGCAACGTCCGGGTGACCCACTGGTTCCCCCGAGTAGTCGGCAATCAGGTTCTGTTCCGAAACATAGGCGACGTAATAGCTTTGGTCGTTTTCGGCGAGAAGATGATAGAAAGGCTGGTCCTTCGACGGGCGGCTGTCTTCCGGGATCGACTCGTACCATTCCTCGGTATTCGCAAATTGCGGATCGACATCGAAAATGACACCCCGAAAGGGGTGCTTCCTGTGTCGAACCACCTGACCAAGATGATATTTTGCGCGCGTTTTAATCATTTCCATTCAGCCTCTAAGACCCGTAGTAGACGGTTCAGGCAGCACTTGTCCAACCCTAGCAGTCAAAAATCGGGAAACAAATTGTGAACTTGATCCGGACAGTGTGCGAAACCTCCCCGCAACGGCAGAACTCGACGGGGAGATATTTTACCTTATCACGCTGTTTTTCAAAACGTGATTCCACTGGCTGCGAAAATGCGGTAAACTGACAAGCAAATAAAACATATTAGCGAGAGGCAGATGAGCAGAACTCTTCGCGCTATGGCGATTACGCTACTTGTTGCCTCCTGCGGGGGCGATTCCGGCACGGCACCGCGCAATCTTGACGACGCGTGCAGTATCGCTCAACAGCGCCCCCAATATCTGAAAGCATTTCGAAAGACCGAACAGAAATGGGGCGTGCCGGTGCATGTGCAGATGGCGACAATGCACCAGGAGAGCCGTTTTGTTTCCAATGCCAAGACACCGCATACCTATGCTTTGGGCATTATCCCCATGGGCCGGGTCTCCAGCGCCTATGGGTATTCGCAGGCGCTCGACGGAACATGGGACGATTACAAGCGTTCCACCGGCAGACGTTTGGCACGACGTGACCGCATCGCCGATGCGGCGGATTTCATGGGTTGGTACATGAATGTCAGTCGGGAAAAGAACGGTATCCCGCTTTATGACGCACGCAATCAGTATCTGGCCTATCACGAGGGTCACAGAGGGTACGCGCGCGGCACGTACAATCGCAAGTCGTGGCTCTTGAATGTCGCCAACAAGGTCGATGCGCGCGCCGATCTTTATCAGGCGCAACTGGCAACCTGCAATCTGCGCTGAACATTTATCTCCGGCGGCCTTTTTCGCGGTCCGCATCAAACAGCGACGAAGGCAGGGGCATGCCGGTCTCCGGTGTGCCAAGAATGACCTTGGTTTTTGCACCGGACGCATCATGAATGACCCACTCGCGCAGACGCGTCGGATTATCGGTGAAGGTCATTTCGATAAAACCCGAGTCCGGCTCCTTGGGATCGAATGCCGTAACTACGGTGGAAACACCATCAAAACGGGCTTCGCGCACCATGTTGGAACGCGTCAGATCGATGTTCTGTCGCAGGACCAGAGCCAGCGGCGTCCGGTTCAGCGGGTAGGTTTGGGATTGCTGATTTGATTTCCCATCGATGACAACAATGGCGGAAGCGGCAGCGATGACGAGAGCCTGTTCCGGTGGATCGTATTCGAATCGCATACGGCCCGGCTTGCGAATGTACAGTTGCCCGGTACTGACCGACCCATCATCATTGATCTGCCTGAACGACGATTTGAGCGTCGTCATGCTGTTCAGATAATCGGATATGTCGGCCAGCATCAGCCTTTCCGCGGCCATTGACGCTGTAGACCAAAGGCACAACCATACCCCCACAAGGATGCTTGCACAGAATTTCATTGCGACTCCTCCAGCCAATCCGTGGTCATCAAGACATAGGACATGCCCGCGCAAGACGCGAGAACACGCCGGAAAAAGTGATCTGACAGGGAGAAGTCAGTTCTGCTCGGGAACCAGAATCTCCCGTTTGCCTACGTGGTTGGCCGGCGACACAAGCCCCTGATCCTCCATCTGCTCGACCAGCCTCGCGGCCTTGTTGTAGCCGATGGCCAGTTTGCGCTGAATGTAGCTCGTGGAACACTTGCGGTCATTCAGGACGACCTGAACCGCCGAGTCGTAGAGCGCGTCCTCGCCATCAGTATTGCCCCCGAGCCCGAGAACCGCATCGATGCTTGTTTCCGCCTCTTCCGATGGCCCTTCGACGACTCCGCTGACATAATCGGGCTCGCCGAAGGCTTTCAGATGGTTGACGATCTCTTCGACTTCCTCGTCCGAGACGAAGGGGCCATGACAACGGGTGATCTTGGCGCCGCCGGCCATGTAGAGCATGTCACCCATGCCCAGCAGTTGCTCGGCGCCCATCTCGCCGAGAATGGTGCGGCTGTCGATTTTCGACGTCACCTGAAACGAAATGCGGGTCGGGAAATTCGCCTTGATCGTGCCGGTGATGACATCCACAGACGGTCGTTGCGTGGCCATGATGAGATGGATGCCCGAGGCGCGGGCCATCTGCGCCAGGCGCTGTATGCACGCTTCGATTTCCTTGCCCGCGACCATCATCAGGTCCGCCATCTCGTCCACGATCACGACGATGTAGGGCAGCGCGACCGGCGTGTTTTCCTCTGTCTCGAAAATCGGCTCGCCTGTTTCGTCATCGAACCCGGTCTGTACCGTGCGGCTGAACATCTCGCCTTTGGAGAGGGCTTCGCGAACCCGGCCGTTGTAGCCTTCGATGTTCCGAACGCCCATTTTCGACATCTTTCGATAACGTTCTTCCATCTCGCCAACGACCCATTTCAGCGCCACCACCGCCTTTTTAGGGTCGGTTACGACCGGAGACAGCAGATGCGGGATTCCATCGTAAACGCTGAGTTCCAGCATCTTGGGGTCGATCATGATCATCCGGCACTCTTCCGGGCTCAGTTTGTAGAGAAGCGACAGGATCATCGTGTTGATCGCCACGGACTTGCCCGAACCCGTCGTACCCGCAATCAACAGGTGAGGCATCTTGGCAAGATTCGCCACGATCGGATCCCCGCCGATATCCTTGCCGAGTGCGAGCGGCAGGCGCATGTTGCTGTCGCCGAAATCACGCGCCGACAGGATTTCCCGCAAGACAACCTTCTCTCTGCTGTCGTTGGGCAATTCGATGCCGATCACAGAGCGCCCCGGCACGGTCGATACCCGTGCCGACAAAGCCGCCATCGACCGCGCTATGTCATCCGCCAGACCGATCACGCGGCTCGCCTTCAGGCCGGGCGCGGGTTCCAGTTCATACATCGTCACCACCGGGCCCGGGCGCACGGCAACGATTTCGCCTTTCACGCCATAATCATCGAGAACGGACTCGAGCATCCGTGCATTTTCCTCGAGGGCTTCATCGCTGAGGTGCAGGCGCGGGATATTGACCGGGTTTTCCAGCAAGTTCAGCGGTGGCAACTCAAAGCCAGGATGTGTGTCTTCAAAGGACAGGGTGGGCTGCGCCTCCGCCCGCGCCTGCCGCGACGGCTGTACCTGTTTGCGCGACGGCTGCTGAACGACCCGGCGCGGTTCCGCCATCGGCGTCTCGATCTTTTCTATGTTCATTTCCGGCGCAGGGGCATCATCCAGCTCAGGCTCCAGCAACGGTGGCGCGGCCGGCACCGCTCTCGGAGCAGTCAGGGGCGGTTCGGCGCGCGCTGATGTCGTATCGAGAACCAAAGGATCCGGCCCCCGCCCGCGCCCGCGGGTCAGTGGCGCCGTTGCCGGCACATGCACGGCGGTACTGCTGCGGACCCGCGACTTGATCACATCCGCGATACGAGCCTTGATCCGGTCTTCTCCCGGTGCGTCGTGGTCGAAAATGATCGCTTCGCCCCGTTCCACCAGTTCCGGTTCCGGCATGACCTCCGGTCGCCGCACCAGCCCGGGAAGCCGCGAAAGCAGGCCGGTTTTCGGTTCATTTGGCGCGGATTGGAACGTCGGGGCCCCGTCTATCGGGTTTACCTCGGTTGCGATTACCGGGTCAGCGCCTTGCTGTGCGACCGCGCGGCGTTCCGCATGGCGGGCGGTCAACTGCTGTGCTGTCGCGACGGCACCGCGTGCCCCGCGTCCGATCAGAGTCATGAATGTCGCGTAAATCATCACCAGACCGACGGCCAGGAAGCGCCCGATGCGTTGAACCTCGGACCGCGTGAACCCGAGAACAAAACCGCCAAAAACAACGATGCCGACAGCCATCAGCAATGACATCACCTTGACCGTGATCGCGGACCCCACAGGCAGCAATGTCAGCAACGCGCCCATTACCGTGTCGCCGAACAGGCCTCCGAGACCGAAACTATGGGTGTCCAGCCAGTTTCCAGCGGGCGTGAGTGTTGCCGCATAGACGGAGCCGAAAGCTATGGCGATGGGTGCAAATATAAGACGTCCGATGGCGCGTTCTGCGCCAATATGCAGCGAGAAGCGGACCCCCCATGCCAGCAAGACCAAGCCAATCGCCCAGGCGCCCCACCCGATGATCATGAAAAGCGGCGCGGCAATAGAGGCACCCATGCGGCCCATCCAGTTTTGCACGGGCGCGTCGGTAGAGACCATCCAGTTCGGATCATCGGGCGTGTAGGACGCGATCATCGCGCAAGCCATCAGGCCCAAAGCGATCAAAACAAGGCCAATCAATTCCTTGCCCCGCTTTTCCATGGCTTCCGCCATGTTGCTATCGAACAGCGGGTCCCGTCCACGTGTCTGATATGCCATACCTTTTTTACCCCTCATGGTCATGCTGGTAGAGACAGTCCCGGATCAACTCCAAACCTTTTTCCGTTTCCGCCTTTGGAGCCACCAAGGCGGCTCGGATGTATTTCTGTCCCGGATTGGAACCTTCCCACTCCTGTGCCAGATACCCCCCTGGCAATACGCGCACGCCCGTATCGCGCCACAGTTTTACGGCGGCTTCTTCATCGTTCTCGACCGGAAGCCAGAGAAAGAAACCGGCCTCTGGTGCGCGATATCCCGTCACGTTTCCAAGAATCCGGTCTGCCAGGTCGTATTTCTCCACGTAGAGGGCGCGGTTCTCGGTGACGTGCACTTCATCATTCCAGACCGCGGCAGCCGCCATTTGCAGGGGCAGCGGCAAAGGGGCACCGGCGTAGTTTCGCAGCTGCTTGATTTCTCTGATGCTGTTCGGGCCGCTCGCGACGAACCCCGAACGCAGGCCGGGGAGGTTGGACCGTTTCGAAAGCGAATGAAAGATGACGATACGATCAATATCCGCGCCCATGTCCTGTGCGACCTGCAGCGCGCCAACCGGCGGCGCTCCCCGATAAATCTCCGAGTAACACTCGTCGGCGAAAACCTTGAAGTCGTATTTTTCCGCAAGCGCGATCAGGTCACGCCAGTAGTCCGCGCTTGCGACTGCGCCCTGCGGATTGGCTGGCGAGCAGACGTACGCCGCTGTTGTGCGGTTCAGGACCTCTTCGGGCAGGCTTCCAAAATCCGGCAGGTGGCCCGACTCTACGGTTGCCGGCACCATGATCGGATCTGCCGCAACAGACAAAGCCGCGATCATGTAGACCTGATAGAACGGGTTTGGCATCAGGATGGCGGGTTTGCTCTTACTCTTGGTTTCGGGGCAAAGCGCCATCACGGCATTGTAAAGACCCTCGCGCGTGCCGTTCAGCGCCATCACTTGCGTATCGGCATCCACCGCAACGCCGTATCTGCGGTGGACAAAACTCGCGATCGCTTGCCGCAGCTCAGGTGCACCGTCGTTCGGAGGGTAGTTGTTGAAACCCGCGCCATGCTCCGCGATCACGTCCAAGACCCAACTCGGAAATGCGTGCTTCGGTTCGCCGATTGTCATGTGGATCGCAGGCCCGCCACCTTCGTGCACGTCCAGCAGGGCGCGCAGACGCGGCCATGCATGTGCCGGAAGGTTCGAAAACCGCTCAGGATACACCATTCAAACTGCCTCAGGTCGGGATCGTTGTCGCCCCGTTTGTGACAGAGTACTCAAGGCGATCCGCTGCGTCCACAAAAACGCGCCGGTTTCTCGAAATTTGTGGCTTTTAGGCCAAAACGCGTTCCGCCGCTGCCCCCAGCCGCAGCAAGGCTGCTTCGAAATTCGGCGGCGCCATCATCATCAATCCGCAACTGGGCACACCTGTCGGCAAACTGAGAGCGCAAAGCCCCATAAGATTGCCGATGCGTGTATTCCGCAAGGAGAGCAAATTCTCGGTGACATAGTAATCGTGATCCGTGTTCAGTTTTTCCAGATCAGGGGGCAGGATGGGCGCGGTGGGCAACAGGACCGCATCATAACCGGCCGTTGCAAGGTCATAGGCCAAGCGCGCCGCCTCCAAAGTCGCCCACGCGGCAACGTAGTCCGGGCCGGAGTGATTGCGCCCGAGCCTAAATCGCTCGAGAATTTCCTGATACATCGCGTCCGGGTTGGCTTCGATAACGTCCCGCCAGAGGCCGTAAGCCTCTGATGTGTAAAGACACGTCGTGAGCGCCATCGCCTCTTCGATTTCCGGTATGCGGATGTGGCGTATCTTTGCCCCCGCCGATGCCAGTTTGACAACTGCATCCTGAAAAGCGGCCATCGGTTCTTCGCGCACGTCGTCCAGCGCAACGGTCTGCAACACGGCGAACCGCTTACCAACCAGACTGGCGCCCTCGAGATCCGCCGGAGCCTTCCCTTCGAGGGCCGCGAGCATTTGGGCGGCATCTTCTACCGAGCGGCACAGCGGTCCGACGGTATCGAATTTGAGAGCAAGCGGGACCACACCTTCGAGACTGAGGCGCCCTGATGTGGTTTTCAATCCGACCAGATCATTCCAGGCGGCCGGGATGCGCACGGACCCGCCGGTGTCGGAACCTATACCGATGGCCGCCAGATCATGCGCCACGGAAGCCGCCGCCCCGGACGACGACCCGCCCGGCACGGCGCGCTCGTCGTTGACGCAGGGCGGCGTTGCCGTGCTGGGGTTATACCCGAGGCCGGAGAACGCGAGTTCGCTCATGTGTGTCTTGCCAAGGCATACCAGCCCCGCGCCCGTGGCATTCTCCAGAACACGCGCGTCACGATCCGGGACCCGCCCCTTTAGCAGTTTCGAACCCGCCTCCGTTTCGACGCCTTTCGTGTCGAAGAGGTCTTTCCAACTGATCGGCACCCCGTCCAGCAAAGACAGCCTGTGCCCCGATTTTGCCCGTAGAGACGCCGCCCTCGCCTCGGCGAGCGCGCGCTCTTTCGTCACGCGTGCGTAGATCCTGTCGCGCAGCGGATGGGCTCCGATCGCGTCAAGGTAAACCTGCGTCAGCGCGACCGGATCAATCGCACCGGTTCCGATCCCTCTGCCCAGATCCGCAGCGGTCATCCTTAGCCAGTCTTGCATGCTCTATTCCATCCCTACCCTAGGGCAGACGGTAGCGACGCAAGCGCACATGGACAATACCCCCGGCGCGTACATATTGAGACGTATGCAGACTGACAGTGACATCCTGATTGTTGGCGGCGGCCTGAATGGTCCTGCACTGGCCCTCGCCCTGGCAGATGCCGGGCTCAGCGTGACCATCATCGATGCCCGGGCATTGCCGCAGTTGAAAAGCCGTGGTTTCGACGGGCGGTCATACGCGATGGCTCTGACGTCGACGCGCCTGCTGGATGGCATTGGTCTCTGGTCCGACCTGAGCAAGAACGCCCAGCCGATCCTCGACATCAAGGTCACAGATGGTCGTGCAGGCGAGGGTCCGTCGCCTTTTTTCATGCACTTCGACCATGCCGAAATCGAAGAAGGCCCCATGGGCTACATGGTCGAAGACAGGCATCTGCGCCGGGCGCTGCTGGACGCGCTGAAAACCCGCAAAAATGTAAAGCAACTCTTTGAAGAGACCGTCGTTTCCCAATCAGTGGACAACTCGGGGGTGACAGTTGCGCTGGCTTCGGGAAAGGCAATTCGCGCCAGGCTTCTTGTCGGATGCGATGGGCGGCAATCGGGCACGGCACAGCGCGCCGGCATAAAGCGCGTCGGATGGGATTACGGCCAGACGGCACTGGTCTGCGCGGTCGAACATGAAAAACCCCACAATGGTATTGCGCATCAGTTCTTCATGCCGCCCGGGCCGTTGGCGATCCTGCCGCTGCCCGGTCATCGCTGCTCCATCGTGTGGAGTGAAACCACTGAGAACGCCAGACAAATCAATTCGATGACAGACGCAGACTATCTTGACGTTCTTCGTCCCCGTTTTGGCCGCTTCCTCGGCGAGATTTCCCTTGTTGGAGACCGTTTCACCTACCCGCTCTCCCTGTCGCTGGCCGAGGTTCTCATAGCGGAAAGGCTGGCGCTGGTCGGAGATGCCGCGCACGGGATACATCCCATCGCGGGACAGGGATTGAATGCAGGCATCCGCGACATCGCCGCCCTGGCCGAAGTCCTCGCAGATGCC
>JASFFN010000047.1:0-8384 GCA_050124275.1 Roseobacter sp.
GCCTTCGCCCAACTGGGAAGCGGAATGCATCAGTCAAAAGGCGCGGCGACGTCCAGCAGCGCGGCCTGATCCTGACAATCTCTGGTTTCTGTAGCCGCCCCGTCTGCCGGGTGGTTTATGCAATCGCGCCCCCAAGCAAACCGGCAAGAGAGCCAACGGCTTCAGAGTGCAACCCAGGCACTCGTCATAAGGTGCGCCACTTATGTTCTCGTGGAATCCCGAGTGCATACGGACTATTCTGGATCATCAGCAAGGAGTGAAACGAGGCACGTCGTGAAACGAAAAAGTTCGCTGGTCAATGCTGCGCGACACTTGCCACCTGGTGCCGCTCCGGGTCAGTTGGCAGTCAAAGAACCTGCCGGAACGCCCAGTATCCGCGTGATCGCCTACGGTCCCGAAAAGGTTTTTGACCAGCAAGTCACGAGTTTGTCCACCATACTGGAACTGAAGAAAACCTTTCCGGTCATCTGGGTCGATATCGTTCAGTTCGGGGACGAGAGGCTCATATCCGACATCGGCGACGCCTTCGGCCTGCACAGGCTTGCGCTCGAAGATGCCGTGCACACGCACCAGCGGCCAAAAGTCGAGGAGTACGAGGATCACCTTTTCCTCGTCGCTCTCATGCTTGGTGACCCCGCGACCGCTGAAACCGAGCAGGTCGCCTTTTTTGTCGGACAGAACTATCTGATCACCTTCCAGGAAAGGGTCGGTGACTGCTTTGAACCCGTCCGCGATCGTATCCTGACGGCAAAGGGGCGCATTCGAACGGCGGGGTCCGATTATCTCTGTTATGCCTTGCTCGATGTCATCATCGACGGGTATTTCCCCGTTCTGGAAAAACAGGGCGAATTGCTGGAAGCTCTGGAAGACCGCATTGTCATGTCGCCCGAGCCCGGCAATATCGCGGATCTGCACGACATGAAAAGAAATCTCCTGTTTCTTCGCCGGGCCATCTGGCCGCACAGGGAACTGGTGAACAACCTGATCCGCGATCAGCACGTCCTCATTGCGCCGGAAACCAGACTGTTTCTGCGTGATTGCTATGACCACACCGTGCAATTGATGGATATTGTCGAAACGTACCGTGAAATCGCGACCGGGCTGGTGGACGTTCATATGTCAAGCGTCAGCGTGAAACTGAATGAAGTCATGAAGGTTCTGACCATTGTCGCGACTCTCTTCATGCCGCTTGCCTTCATTGCGAGCGTCTACGGGATGAATTTCGACCGCCATGCGTCGCCCTGGAACATGCCGGAACTCGGGTGGTACCTGGGCTATCCATTCGCGCTTTTGCTGATGCTCGGGTCTGCGATCGGACTTCTGTGGTATATCTGGAAGAAAGGCTGGCATCGCTGATCGGGTCAGAGTCCCGGCTGCCGGGAAGGTGCCTGTCACCGGGCGCCACAGCGGCAGCAGAATTTCCTGACGAAGTGCTTGACCTGCTCTTCGGTCTTTTATAGGTGGACGCATCGGCACAGCCCCGGATTCGTCCGGGGCTCGTCTTTTGGTCCTTACGGCCATTCAATCACGGGCACCTACGGGGGCCTTTATACCATAGACGAGGCGTGGCCTCGTCGTTTAGCAAACGGAAGACAGACAACATGGCACTCAGGTCGTACAAACCGACGACGCCGGGCCAGCGTGGGCTGGTACTGATCGACCGTTCGGAGCTCTGGAAAGGCCGTCCGGTCAAGACCCTCACCGAGGGGTTGACCAAGAACGGCGGTCGGAACAACACCGGACGGATCACGATGCGCCGCAAGGGCGGCGGGGCGAAACGCCTCTACCGGATCGTCGATTTCAAACGAAACAAGCTGGATGTGGCGGCCACGGTCGAGCGCATCGAATATGACCCCAACCGCACGGCGTTCATCGCGCTGATCAAATACGCAGACGGCGAGCAGGCCTATATCCTCGCGCCGCAGCGTCTGGCGATTGGCGATACGGTAATTGCGTCCAGCAAGGCTGACATCAAGCCGGGAAACGCGATGCCCTTTGCGGGTATGCCCATCGGAACCATCGTGCACAACGTCGAGATGAAGCCTGGTAAAGGTGGTCAGATCGCCCGCGCCGCCGGGACCTATGCTCAGTTCGTGGGGCGCGACGGTGGTTACGCTCAGATCCGTCTGAGTTCCGGCGAGCTGCGTCTTGTCCGCCAGGAATGCATGGCAACTGTAGGAGCCGTGTCCAACCCCGACAACTCCAACCAGAATTACGGTAAAGCCGGCCGCATGCGGCACAAGGGCGTGCGCCCGTCGGTACGTGGTGTCGTGATGAACCCGATCGACCACCCGCACGGCGGTGGTGAAGGCCGTACCTCGGGCGGTCGTCACCCGGTGACCCCCTGGGGCAAGCCGACCAAGGGTGCCAAAACCCGCAACAAGAACAAAGCGTCCAGCAAGCTTATCATCCGCTCGCGGCACGCCAAGAAGAAGGGGCGCTAAGATATGGCTCGCTCTGTATGGAAAGGCCCTTTTGTCGACAGTTACGTGTTGAAAAAGGCCGAAGCCGCCCGCGAAAGCGGTCGCAACGAAGTGATCAAGATCTGGTCGCGCCGCTCGACGATCCTGCCCCAGTTCGTGGGCCTGACGTTCGGTGTCTACAACGGCCACAAGCATATCCCCGTTTCGGTTAGCGAGGATATGATCGGTCAGAAATTCGGTGAGTATTCGCCGACGCGTACCTACTACGGTCATGCGGCTGACAAGAAGGCGAAGCGCAAATGAGCAAGGCCAAGAACCCCCGCCGCGTGGCGGATAACGAAGCAATGGCAAAACTGCGCATGCTTCGCACCAGCCCGCAGAAACTCAATCTCGTGGCAGCGATGATCCGTGGCAAGAAGGTGGACAAGGCCCTTACGGACCTGACATTTTCGAAAAAACGGATCGCGGTGGACGTGAAGAAGTGCCTTCAGTCCGCGATCGCGAATGCTGAAAACAACCACAACCTCGACGTGGACGAACTGATCGTCGCAGAGGCATACGTGGGCAAGAACCTGACCATGAAGCGTGGTCGTCCGCGCGCGCGTGGCCGCTTTGGGAAGATCATGAAGCCCTTCGCGGAAATCACCATCAAAGTGCGTCAGGTAGAGGAGCAAGCCTAATGGGTAACAAAGTCAATCCGATTGGCATGCGCCTTCAGGTCAACCGCACCTGGGACAGCCGCTGGTACGCCGATACCAAGGACTACGGTGATCTTCTGCTGGAAGATCTGAAAATCCGTGAGTTCATCAAGGAAGAGTGCAAACAGGCGGGCGTCGCCCGCGTGATTATCGAACGTCCGCACAAAAAGTGCCGCGTGACGATCCACACGGCCCGGCCGGGTGTCATCATCGGCAAGAAAGGCGCTGACATCGAAGGTCTGCGCCAGAAGATCGCCAAGATGACCGACAGCGAGCTGCACCTAAACATCGTGGAAGTGCGCAAGCCGGAACTGGACGCGGCCCTCGTGGGTGAGAGCATTGCGCAGCAACTTGAGCGCCGCGTGTCTTTCCGCCGCGCCATGAAGCGTGCAGTGCAGAACGCGATGCGCATGGGCGCTCTGGGTATCCGCGTGAACGTCGCGGGCCGTCTGGGGGGGGCAGAGATCGCACGCACCGAGTGGTACCGTGAAGGCCGCGTGCCGTTGCACACACTGCGTGCCGACATCGACTACGCACATGTGGAAGCCTCCACCGCCTACGGGATCATCGGGATCAAGACCTGGATCTTCAAAGGCGAGATCATGGAGCATGATCCTTCTGCGCGTGACCGCAAAGCACAGGAACTTCAGGACGGCCCGGCACCTCGCGGTGCAGGCGGTCGCCGCTAAGGGGGAATGAAAGATGCTGCAACCAAAACGCACTAAATTCCGCAAGCAGTTCAAAGGCTCTATCAAGGGTCTGGCCAAAGGCGGCTCCGACCTGAACTTCGGCACCTATGGCCTGAAGGCGCTTGAGCCAGAGCGGGTCACGGCCCGCCAGATCGAGGCGGCACGTCGTGCCATGACGCGTCACATGAAGCGTCAGGGTCGCGTCTGGATCCGGATCTTCCCGGATGTCCCGGTCACCGCCAAGCCGATCGAAGTTCGGATGGGCAAGGGCAAGGGGTCCGTCGACCGCTGGGCCGCCAAGGTCAAGCCCGGGCGCATCATGTTCGAGATCGACGGCGTCAACGACGATACCGCGCGCGAGGCCCTGAGGCTTGCAGCGATGAAGCTGCCGATCAAGACTCGCGTCGTGGTCCGTGAGGACTGGTAACTCTCTTACCGCTCCATTCTGAAACATCGACAAAACCCCTGCTGCAGCATCAGCAGGGGTTTTGTTTTTCGACTCAGCTAGGGTACGTCGTCTCGTGCTTGTCGCCCGCGCTCATCAATGCCTTGTTGTGGTCGGTCTGATCTTCAATCGCAAATGTCATGCTCTTGATCTGCCAGCCCTGCTCGCCTTGTATCAGAAGCGAAAATACAGGGTAGGGCTTCTGCGTCAGAACGTTTTTGTTCAAAAGCCGCGTTTCGTGCGTTGCGGCAACGGTCGCGGGGTCCTTGAATACGGCCTCGACGACATGCTGCACGGCGTCGGTCACGCCTGTTCGACGGTGGTGAAACCGTATTGAATCGAAAAGAACCCGTACGTGTTCAGGCGTTTTCAGCCAGCGTCGACCGTCGAAGGTTTCGATCTCGACCGGTAGCGCAAAACACTGAAGAAATTCTTCGTGGTCGTTGTCGAGCAGTGCCCGTCTTGACCGTTCCATCAGAATTTCTGCAACTTCTCGTGCTGTACTGAGTGTCTGCGGCATTCTTGTTTTTTTGTTAATCGAGTTTCAGCTACCGTCCGACAAGTTATCCTCTTGTGTTCCCGCCGTATATTGAACATGCGAAAATCCCGTAAGTCAGCGAAAATGCGCGCAAAATCGCGCTAAGTTTGCGGTTTTGCCCGTTAATCCCAGCTGTAGTTGAAGCTGACGCTGATCCGTTCGTCTTCGGACATGTTCACCGGCACTTCGTGACGCAGCCAGCTTTCCCACAGCAGCACATCGCCCGGCCGTGGCGCCTCGTAGTGAAAGCTGCGCAGGTCCTGGCGGGCGTCTTTGCGGCGGGGCGGGGCGGCCATCATCATCGGCAGGCGCGGATCCTCGAACTTGATCGCACTTGCGCCGTCAGGCACCGCAACATAGGTGGTGCCGCTGATGACGGAATGCGGGTGTATATGCGATGTGTGCACGCCGCCTGTCGGGAGAATGTTGATCCAGATGTCTTCGAGCCTGAGCGTCCTGCCATCGAGGTCGAACTGCAGATCCTCGGCGAAAGCCGACACATGTGCATCAAGGATGTTGACCAGATCGGCAAAAATCGGAAATCGGTAGGGCAGGTCGCTCAAAGAGGCATAGCTGGTGTAACCTGGATAGCCGTTTTCCTCGCACCAGTCCTGACCGGCTTCGTCATCCTCGGCGATGGACCAGCAGGAGGTCTCCAGTTCGGCAGTGTCTATGGGCGTGCCAAGCTCGGCGAGCGTGGCACGGTAGAGACGGGTGACGAAGAGGGAATCGATCTGGGCCATGCCCCCTCTTAGCCGAGGGACGGACGCCTGTTAAGTGACAGTGCACGCACCGGCACGCCGGGGTGCCGAGCCTGTTGCCGGTAGATGACCAGGCGGGCCGGTAAAACAAGGGAATTCCCTCGTTCGCACGACGCCGATGTTTCATCGGTATCATTTCGGTGCATACAGCGGTCCCTGGCGTTTCCGCCGGACACCGAGCGCGTTCAGGGTCCGGTGAGGAAAGGGGAATGCTTGGCGAAAGGCTCCCAAGCGGCCAAACCGTCCCCTGAAACGGGGCAACACGACCGTGCTGGCAATCGAGAGCAGAAAACGATTGTCGCTCGACCTGAGCGATCGGCGGAAAACGACTTCGGGTCGCATTCAGGAGAGACACGTCCGGGGAACGGCGTTGACTGGCAGCAATGGTTTTGAGCGATCCGCATGCACGAGCGCCGAATACCCGAATGGCTTCGCCACGCGCCCGCGCCAAGTGTGCGCGGCTTCGCAGTTCTCGCGGGAACGGAGGCGATTGCCAGAGGCATTCTGATTTCAGTCTTTCCGGTCTTGATGTACAACATGTTGGGCGACGCGCGTGTGGTATCCGAAGTCTACTTCGTTATCGGCGCGACGTCCCTGCTGATCGGCCTTCTCGTTCCGTACCTCATCCGGTTCGTCCCGCGTTGGTGGGTCTACGTGTTCGGCACGCAGATGTTCGTCGGCGGAGCGGTTTTGGCGACCCTCGAGACCCCGGGCACGGCGGTCGCCGGTCTGGCACTGACAACTTTCGCGGTGGTGACGACTTTCGTTTGCTTCAATGCCTATGTTCTCGACCATGTGGCCAAAATAGAGTTGGGGCGTTTCGAGACATCACGACTGTTCTACAGCGCCGTCGGCTGGACGATTGGCCCGGTGCTCGGCTCGTTTCTCTACGCGTGGTGGCGGCCCGCGCCGTTTCTGATCGCGGCATCCGCGGCAAGCGCCATGATGTTCATCTTTCTTGTCATGCGACTTGGAAACGGCAGGCTGATCACCAGAAGCAGACGGGCTCCCGCCAATCCCTTCGCCTATTTCGGGAGGTTCTTCGCGCAACCGCGATTGGTAACCGGTTGGATATTCGCCGTGGCCAGATCCTGCGGTTGGTGGGTCTATGTGGTTTACCTGCCGATCTACGCCGTTGAGAACGGCTTGGGCAGTCAGCTTGGCGGCATCGCGCTGTCGGTATCCAACGCCGCCTTGTTCTTCACCCCGCTGATGCTCCGCTTCATGCAGCGCCGTTCGGTGCGCACAGCCGTCAGAACCGGTTTTGTGATGTCGGGGCTGCTGTTCTGTCTGGCCGGCGCACCATTCGGTGTTCCCGAAATGACCGTCACGCTCCTGATGGCGGGCTCGATATTCCTGATCCTGCTCGACGTCTCAGCCGGCCTGCCGTTTCTGCTCGCGGTCAAGCCGTCCGAGCGCACGGAAATGTCTGCGATCTATTCGAGCTTCCGTGATGTTTCCGGCATCGTGACGCCGGGGGCCGCATGGCTGGTTCTTCTCGTCGCACCGCTTTCCGGAGTCTTCACCGCTGGCGGCGCGGGCTTGCTCTGTTCCTGGGGTCTTGCCCGCAAGCTTCACCCCAGACTGGGGCAGGCGCGCATTTCCGTCGAAAGCGCCCCTTTGAAAAACGCTGGCATCGTCACAACGGTCGCCAGCCAACCTGAAACGTTGCAGGCGCGCACCGAGCCATGTCAATTGCCAACGGATCATTCACAGAAAGCGACCGTTCACGCGGTGCGCAGCATTGTGCAAGATGGGCGCTGAGCCGGCTGGCGGCGATGCAGCGGGTCGAAGTCGAGCACGGCACCGAAAGCCGCGTTCGCCAGAAATGGGCAGATTCCCGCCTTTGCATGAGCTTGGCTTAGTGTCGCGACGTTCGAGGTTTGGAAGCTCCAGTTTGAAAATTCGAACTGACCGAAGGCCTTGAGCCCGGCATCACACAAAATGTCAGTGAAAAGAACCGCCGAAATGCACCGAGTGCCGCCATTGCGTCCACCAAGTCCGGTGGTCATGTCGTCAGCATGGCGGCTTTGACGCCTGAATTGTCTCCTGAAGAATTGTCGATCCGAGCACTGGTGCGCGCGGTGCCTTGAGTTCCGGTTTTTGTGCCCGGGGCGAGGTTGGTTTGAACTGTGCAAAGCGGTATTGGCGTGCCACTACTCTGCAATGACAAGGATCAACCTGGAGCAGCTACGGACCTTTCTTGCCGTCGTCCGTCACGGCGGCGTTCGCAAGGCCGCGTCGGCGCTCAATCTGACCCAACCGGCGGTGACAGCGCGGATCAAGAATCTTGAGGACACGCTGGCCTGCGCGCTCTTCGAGAGACGGGCGGAAGGGATGCGGCTGACCAAACGCGGCGAACTGCTGCTGGCCCATGCCGAGAAATTCGAACAGCTTACCGAGCTTGTCGAACGCGACGTGGTCGATCCGCTGGGCGTGGAGGGGCGGTTGCGTCTCGGCGTGTCCGAGACCATCGCGCAATGCTGGTTGCCGGATCTCGTTTCGCGTCTGCACGAGCGCTATCCGCGGCTCGAGATCGAGTTCAACGTGGACATTTCCATCAACCTTCGTTCGGGTCTCGTGAACCGGGAGATCGATCTTGCGATCCTGCTCGGCCCGATCTCGGAGCACAAGGTCAACAACATAGAACTGCCCGGGTTCGATCTGGCTTGGTATTGTGCCGGGTCGCGGGACTGTCTTGTCGAGGCCGCCGATCTGAAGCGACCGGTTTTGACATATGCGCGCAACACCCGACCATACCGCGAGTTGAAGGAGATGCTGTTTGAAAGAGTAGGGCCGGACGTGTCGCTTTTCCCATCCTCTTCGCTTT
>JASFFN010000048.1:0-8349 GCA_050124275.1 Roseobacter sp.
GCCGACCCCCATGATCGCGGCCAGAACACCGACGGAAACACCGACAAGCAACGGCGGAATCACCGAGATGTAGAGCCCGGAGACCCGGAACCGCATCTTGAACGGCAATCCGTGTATCCAGTTGTGTTTTTTGCGCGCAGGCGGCTTGCCCGACTTTGTCTTTCGGATGGCATTCAGGCTTTCGATGAACATCAGGCCGCCGATGATGCCCAGAAACACCACGTAACACAGCTTGACCAGCAGATCGACCTGACCCAGCGCCTTGAGATAGTTGAAAACGACGACCCCGAGGGCGGCTCCGACGAGGCCGCCGATGAGCAAAACCGTCCCCATTTTGAGATCTACCGTCTTTCGTTTCAGATGCGCGAGCAAGCCGGAGAAAGAGGAGGCGACGATCTGGTTCGCCTCGGTTGCAACCGCCACGGCCGGCGGAATGCCGATAAAGAACAAAAGCGGCGTCATGAGAAACCCGCCGCCGACGCCGAACATGCCGGACAACACCCCTACAATGCCTCCTAGGCCCAGCAGCAGGAAGGCATTGACCGACACTTCAGCGATTGGCAGGTAAATTTGCATGTTATCGTTTAGGCACAAGCCCGTGCAAAATCAATGCTTCAAGCTGCCGCGCAGCAGTCAGGACTGATGCAATGCCCGGAACTGGCCTTACCGCGCTACCGCTCTTTCACATAGGGTTGCCCGCCCGCGCGCGGCGGCACGGCCTTGCCCACGAACCCGGCAAGAATGATGACCGTCATGATGTAGGGAAGCGCGCCCAGCAACTGCCCCTGGACCTTCATGCCGATGATGGCCTGAATGACGTCCGGGCGTGTTTCCAGCGCACCGAACAGGCCGAACAGCAGGGTCGCCCAAAGCGCGTACCACGGACGCCACTTGGCGAAGATCAACGCTGCAAGAGCGATAAAACCGCGGCCAGCCGACATGTCTTTCACAAAGCCTGCCTGAAGAGCGGTGGAAAGATAGGCGCCCGCGATACCGCACAGGACACCGCAGATGACCACGGCTGCATAGCGCAACCCGACAACGGAAACGCCCGCCGTGTCCACCGCCGCCGGATTTTCGCCTACCGCGCGCAAACGCAGGCCGAAGCGGGTCCGGAACAGGATCCACCACGTGAGCGGGACCGTCGCGAAGGCCACATAAACAAGGATTGAATGTCCCGATATCAGCTCTGAGTATACCGGTCCGAAGATCGGCACGTTTCCGAGGTCTGATGCGAAAGGCAGGGTGATCGGCTCGAACCGCGCACCTCCCATCAGCGACGGCGTGCGGCCGCCTTGCTGGAACCAGTCCTGTGCTATGAGAACCGTCAGGCCCGCCGCCAGAAAGTTGATTGCAACCCCGGAAATCAGCTGGTTTCCGCGAAACGTGATCGAGGCCACGCCATGCAGCAGGCTTAGCACAATCGAGGAGGCAACACCGGCCAGCAGCCCGAGCCAGACGGACCCGGTGAGGGCTGCAACGGCGGCGGAAAAGAAGGCGGACGCCAGCATCTTGCCTTCGAGGCCGATGTCAAAAATGCCGGCGCGTTCGGAAAACAGCCCGGCAAGACAGGCCAGCAGCAGAGGCGTGGCAAGCCGCACGGTACTGTCCAGAAGCTGGATGAGCGTGAGGAAATCCATCAGGCGTTCCTCCGCCGCATCATCAGAAAGATCTTCTCAAGCGGCATGCGCACCATGTTGTCGAGGGCACCGGTGAAAAGGATTACCAGCGCCTGAATGACCACGATCAGTTCGCGTGGAATGGAGGTCCAGAGCGCCAGTTCCGCTCCGCCCTGATAGAGAAAACCGAAGAGCAGCGCGGCCAGAAAGACGCCAAACGGGTGGCTCCGGCCCATGAGGGCGACGGCGATCCCGATGAAGCCCGCGCCTTCGACGGCGTTGAGGACAAGGCGTTCGGCCTCGCCCATCACGTTGTTGATGGCCATCAGCCCGGCAAGAGCGCCGGAGATAAGCATCGCGATCATCGTGATCGCTACCGGTGAAATGCCGGCATATTTCGCCGCCGGCTCCGATTTGCCGTAACTGCGGATTTCATACCCGAGCCAGGTTCGCCACAGCAGCAGCCACACCAGAAAACAGGCCAGAATGGCAATCAGGAATGTCACGTTTGCCGGTGCGGCCTTGGAAAACGCGATGCCGAAAACACCCAGAATGTCGTGCAATGTGGGCAGGTGCACCGCTTCGGGAAAGCGCGCCGTGGCCGGATCCATGCTGCCGGCCGGGCGCATCACATTCACCAGCACGTAGTTCAGCACGGCGGCCGCGATAAAGTTGAACATGATCGTTGTGATGACGATATGACTGCCGCGTTTGGCTTGCAGAAACGCCGGAATGGCGGCCCATGCCGCCCCGAAGAGAGCAGCCATCACAGAGGCGGCAAGCAAGGCGATTGTCCAATGTGGCCAGGGGATCAGCAGGCATGCCAGCGCGACGCCGAGACCGCCCAGCATGGCCTGACCTTCGCCGCCGATGTTGAATAATCCCGCGTGAAACGCGACCGACACCGCAAGGCCGGTGAACAGGAAATTCGTTGCGTAGTAAAGGGTGTAGCCCCAGCCATAGGTGCTCCCCAAGGCACCGGTCACCATCAGGTTGACGGCGGCGACCGGGTCTTCACCGATGGCAAGAATGACGAAAGCGGACAGAATGGCCGCCAAAATCAGCGAGATCAGCGGCACGAGGATCACTTCGGCCCACTTTGGCACTACCTCCACGCGTCAGCCTCCCACGCCGGCCATCAGCAGCCCCAGTTGTTTCTCGTCAGTCTCGGCAGACGTACGCTCCCCCATGATGCGCCCGTCGAACATCACCGCCACGCGGTCTGCGAGTGCGAGAATTTCCTCCAGCTCGACGGAGACCAGCAGAATTGCCTTGCCCTGATCGCGCAGCGCCACGATTTGCTTGTGGATGAACTCGATTGCCCCGATGTCGACGCCGCGCGTCGGTTGCCCCACCAGCAGCAGGTCGGGGTTGCGTTCGATCTCGCGCGCGACCACGATTTTCTGCTGGTTGCCGCCGGAAAAGCTCTTTGCGGGTATGGCGGGGTTCGGCGGGCGTACGTCAAAGCGCGCCATCTTGCCTTCGGTGTCTTCTCGGATCGCGGCATTGTTCATCAGCAGGCCCGACTGGTAGCTTTTATCCCTGTGATAGCCGAAGGCCGTGTTTTCCCATGCGGAAAAGTCCATGATGAGTCCTTCGCGCTGGCGATCTTCGGGAACGTGGCCAATGCCATGCGCGCGGCGTGACCGCCCGTGGGCGTTCTTGCCGGACAACGCAAGCGGCGCGCCGTTCATGGTGATCGTCCCGGTCGCGTCCTGATAGCCGCCAAGGACTTCCAGCAGTTCGGACTGTCCGTTGCCCGCGACGCCGGCAATGCCGACGATCTCTCCGGAACGGACTTGCAGATCGATGCCCTTGAGCCGCTCGACATTCTGGTCGTCCACGACCCGCAGTCCCTTGATGTCCAGGACCACATCGCCGGGCGTAGCCGGTTTCTTGTCAACGCGCAGCAGGACCTTGCGCCCGACCATCAATTCGGCCAGTTCGGCGGGAGAGGTGTCCTTTGTCCTGACAGTCGCGGTCATTTCACCGCGGCGCATGACGCTGACCGTATCGGTGGCATCCATGATCTCGCGCAACTTGTGCGTGATGAGAATGATCGTTTTGCCTTCCTCGCGCAGCCGGTGCAGAATGCGGAACAACTGGTCCGCTTCCGCGGGGGTCAGCACGCCTGTGGGCTCGTCCAGAATGAGAATATCCGCCTGCCGGTAGAGCGCCTTGAGGATTTCCACACGCTGTTGCATGCCCACGCCCAGATCCTCGATGATGGCGTCAGGATCGACGTTCAGACCATATTCGCGTTCAAGTTCCAGAAGCGTTTTCCGCGCCTTGGCCAGTGACGGGCGCAAGAGCCCACCGTCTTCGGCGCCGAGAATGATATTCTCCAGAACGGTGAAGTTTTCCACCAGCTTGAAGTGCTGGAAGACCATGCCAATGCCTGCTTCGATAGCGGCCTGGCTGTCTGGTATTTCGGTCCTTTTGCCGCCGATGAAGATCTCGCCTTTGTCGGCTTTGTAAAAACCATAGAGGATCGACATTAGGGTGGACTTGCCGGCGCCATTTTCACCGATGATGCCATGGATGGTGCCGGGCATGACACGTATCGAAATATCCTTGTTCGCCTGCACGGGGCCAAAGGCCTTTGAAATGTCTTTGAGCTCAATTGCCGGCGCCGGATCTGCCATGCCTGCCCTCCCTTGTCGAAGGACCGCGCCGGAGAAGCGGCGCGACCTGCTATCACGCGGTCTTCAGGTTATCAGAAGTCCAGAACGGGGCAGCTGTCATTGGTGTAATACGCGACAACCTTGATCTCGCCGTCAATGATCTTCTGGCGCGCGTCGTCGACAGCCGCCTTCATGTCGTCGGTGACCAGAGACGCGTTGTTTTCGTCCATCGCGTACCCGACGCCCTCTTCGGCAAGGCCGAGGGTAAACACGCCCGTTTCCAGATCGGCGCCGGCTTTCATGGCGTCATAGACCGCCACATCCACACGCTTGAGCATCGAGGTGAGGACTTTTCCGGGATGCAGGTAGTTCTGGTTGCTGTCCACGCCGATCGACAGAATACCTTCATCCGCGGCGGTCTGCAAAACACCGACGCCCGTGCCGCCAGCCGCTGCATAGACCACGTCAGCGCCCTGGCTGATTTGCGCCTTGGTCAATTCGGACCCTTTCACCGGATCGTTCCACGCGGCAGGTGTGGTGCCGGTCATGTTGGCTATGATTGTCGCGTCAGGATTGACCGCTTTGACGCCCTGCGCGTAGCCGCAACCGAAATGCCGGATCAGCGGGATATCCATACCGCCGATAAACCCGACGGTGTTTGTCTTAGACGCCATCGCGGCCATCATGCCGACGAGATAGGAGCCTTCGTGCTCTGCAAAGCCGATCTGGCGTACGTTGGGCGCATCCAGCCATGTCACGTCGATCGCCACGAATTTCGTATCCGGGTAATCAGGTGCGACGGCGCTCAGCGGGTCCGCCATTGCAAAGCCCATGGTAATCACCGGGTTCGCGCCGGCTTCGGCAAAACGGCGCAGTGCCTGTTCGCGCTGCGCTTCGGACTGCAATTCTATTTCTCGGTAGGTGCCGCCGGTCTCTTCCGCCCAGCGTTGCGCGCCGTTGTGCGCGGCCTCGTTGAACGATTTGTCGAACTTGCCGCCAAGGTCGAAAATCACGGCGGGTTCCGCCACCGCGGCACCGGCAGAGAGCGCCATGGCTGCTGTCGCGCCAAGGAAGTGTTTGAAGAATGTCATTGGTGTCTCCCAGTTGTCGTTTTTTACAGACACAATATGTGGTCACATGTCTGTGCCTCAGGTGAGCAGGTTATTCTTATCCTGAGCAAATTAGGGCCCAAGGCACGGGCAGCGTCAACCGGTTTTTGCCGTTTGCGCCGGCTATTTGCCCGATTGACGAGGGGTCAGTGCAACCCGCATGAGCACCGCATCTACGGGTGGCCCATCCGTGCGACTGTAATAGCCTTTCCGGCGTCCAAAGGGCACGAATCCATGTTTGACATAAAGGGCGAGTGCCGCATGATTGTCGGCGGCAACTTCCAGAAACGCGGTATCGGCCTGCGTGCTTGTCATCCAGGTTTGCATGATGCTGTCCGCCTGTCCGCTTCTTTGCCCCTGCGGATGGACGGCCAGCGTCAAAAGCTCGGCTTCATTTGCGAGAGTTCTGACAAGGGCGAAACCGTCACCTGTGGCGAAGCATTCAACCGGTTCCGATGCGCATAGACTTCTGAATTCGTTGTCCGTCCATCCGCGATGCGGTGCAAAGGCCGCTTTGTGGATTTCCGCCATCCGTTCCGGTGTCATTCGAGTATCAGGGGCGGTGCATCTTTGGCAGGCGCCGCGTCAGCGGGGCGCAAATACATTGGTGCTGGTCGTTCAGACGGTTCTATGCGCCGGACGGTCGCGATTTTCGCGATCGCGACCGAAAGCGGGTATTGCGACTGTCGGCCGCCCACACCGATGATCGGGAGGTTGAAGGCCTCAAGCGTGCTCAGAGGCCTGATGCCCGGTTCTCCGACGGCGGACATGTCGGAATATTCCTGAACATAGGCCTGCGCCCGGCGTGCATCCACCGTGCAGACGCATGGGTGGTCAAAACCGAGCCGCAAAGCGTCGAATGTCGACACGCCCACGGCGGGAATCCTAAGCCCGAGTGCAAGGCCGCGCGCGGCGGCAACCGCGATACGAATACCGGTAAAGTTTCCGGGGCCGACCCCGACGCCGATGGCGGCCAGGTCAGTTACGTTTGCTCCAACCGAGGCGAGGATTTCAGCGCATAGTGGCAGTAAACGCTCTGCCTGCCCCTTGGCCATCACTTCTTTTCGATGCGCCAGCACGTCTTTGCCGCCCAGAACCGCGATGTCGCAGGCCGCCGCACTGGTGTCGAAGGCGAGAACAAGCTGCCGCAGCATCAGTCCGTGTCCGATGCTCTGGCGCCGACAGCCAGTTTCGCTCGAGAGCACATGTGCCGTTTCAGGTCGCGACCGGGCGCACCTCGGTCACTTCGGGGATATAATGGCGCAGCAGGTTCTCGATGCCCATCTTGAGGGTCAGTGTCGACGACGGGCATCCCGCACAGGCCCCTTGCATGTGCAGGTAAACCACACCCCGGTCAAAGCCATGAAAGGTGATGTCGCCGCCGTCTTGCGCCACGGCCGGACGAACGCGGCTATCCAGCAACTCTTTGATCTGGCTGACGATTGCTCCGTCTTCCCCGTCGTGATCGGCATGTCCGGACGCGGGTGTATGATCTCCGTCCATAACCGGGTTGCCGGACTGGAAATGCTCCATGATCGCGCCGAGCAATGCCGGCTTGATGTGGTCCCAATCTACAGCGTCCGCTTTGGTTACCGTGACGAAGTCGTTGCCGAAAAATACGCCCGTCACTCCATCCACTGCGAATATGCGTGCCGCCAAGGGCGATTTTTCCGCCGCTTCCGCTGTGGGAAAATCCGCTGTACCCATGTCCAGAACGGTCTGGCCGGGAAGGAATTTCAGCGTGGCGGGGTTCGGTGTGGATTCTGTCTGGATAAACATCTGTATTCTCCTGAAGTTCTTTCAGATATGCGGATGAGCGGCGAGCAAGTCAAGAGTTTGGAACCATTCTAAGTCGGAGGTTCCGCTCTCTCCGGCCCGACCCTCTGACGTCCCGCCGTCAGGTGATTTCTTCCAGTTTTTCCTTGCTGAGGTTTCCCGGAACAATGGTAATCGGGATCGGAAGACCTCCGGCGATTTTCGACAATTGCGTGACAAGGGGCCCCGGGCCTTTCTTGTCCGTACCCGCGCCGAGGACCAGCACGCCGATCTGCGGATCGTCCTTGATGTGGGCCATGATTTCATCGAATGGCTGACCTTCCCTGATGACCAGTTCCGGTTCGATACCCTGGCGGTCGCGCATCCACTTGGCAAAGACCTCGTAATGGACCTGAATACGTTCGCGCGCTTCCTCGCGCATGACTTCCCCGACGCCGATCCAGTGATTGAACTCGTCCGGCGGTATCACCGAAAGAATTGTCACCCCTCCATTCGTCTTCGCCGCACGCATGGCTGCAAACCGCATTGCGTTGAGGCATTCGCGACTGTCATCCAGAATCACGAGAAACTTGCGCATACCGGACGCCTCCCCCTTTTGCGCCCGATCATGGACGCTCACAGAGTGGGAAGCAATCGCTAACTGAGCGAGCATTTTTCTGGACAGGACAGAGAAACTCGCCCAGACTCGTGGTCTGGCAGAGTGATCGGATCCGGCATGGCCATGCAGCAGCTCGTATATGCGTCGCGCCCCTTCGGTTACGACGCGTCCATCCTCGCCGGAATTCTTTCCATGGCGCGCATCCGCAATGCGCAAAACGACATCACCGGGGCTTTGATTTGCCGCGCGGACATCTACTTGCAGTTGCTCGAGGGGCCGGAGGAGAAAGTCGAACGGCTTGTTGAAAGAATATCCCGCGACGACCGTCACACGGAGATGCGCGTATTGCTGCGCGCCGAAGTCGAAGATCGTCTGTTTCCCGACTGGGCGATGAAACATGACCCCGCGCAGTCATGGTTATGGTCGCCCGATGAGATCGCACGCGGCGTGCTGGATGACGCATCGCCAGACGAGGTGCGGTCCGTATTCGTGCGCTCGGCGAACCAGCCCGAGTTATAGCATTTCCGAGGCCGCCCAGTCCCAGTACATATCGCGCAGGCGGCGCGTCACCGGGCCGATCTGATAGTTTTTGTCTTCGATTGCCTTGACCGGAGTAATCTTGG
>JASFFN010000049.1:0-8282 GCA_050124275.1 Roseobacter sp.
GGCAAAAGCTTTGCCAGACTCATCACCTCGGGTTTTCATACGGAACGTTCGTGCGCCGATTCGGCCCGGGGAAGCCAAAAGGCCCGCACGAGGTATAGCGAAACGGTCCGATTACACATTTGGCGCGTGCGCGGTTGAACTAGCCCGTTACGGCAGACCGGTACCACCGTTCAAATCTTTCTTATGTCACGCAGCGACAATACGCGATAGGTTTGTAATGTAGGACGTGCCGCCAGACAGGACCGGATTGTGTTTCAGGAAACGATTTTGAGCTACAAGGAAGCGCTGCGTCATGCGACGCCCCTTGTCGTGGCGCATCTCTTCGTGCGCCTTGTCAGTGCGGCAGTTATCGTTCCGGTTATCGGCCTGTTGCTGGCTGTAACGCTTTCTTTTTCGGACCAGTCCGCACTGACAGATCAGGATATTGCGCGTTTTCTGTTCACGCCGGCAGGCGCAATAGGTGGCCTTTCCGTCTGCGCCCTGATTATTGCCGCGGCCGTTGTCGACGTCACCTTCATGAGTGCCGTATTCCGGTCGGGCCAGTGGTCGGTGGCAGGCTCATTGCAAACGGGGACAGGATTCCTGATTGCGGCATTTCCCCGTCTCGTTCGGTTTTCAGTCGAGCTTCTGTTGCGCGTGACCGCCATTTCCGCGCCTTTTCTGATCGTGGCGGCAATTCCCGCAGCGCTGCTTCTGCGTGACTTCGACATCAACTACTACCTCGCGAACTGGCCGCCGGTATTCCTGGGGACGGTTGGTTTCGCGGCAGCCTGCTTTCTGGCGCTGGCTTTGGTCTTGCTGGAGCGCTTCTCCGCATGGGCGCTCGCGCTGCACTATGTTGTTTTTGACCGCGTACCGTCGCGGCATGCCTTTCGCATTAGCCGGCAAAAGATGCTGGGCCATCGGCTGCACCTGACCCGCAAAGTCGTTGCGTGGGCGGTCATTCGGTTTGTTCTGGCTTCGGCTCTCGTGATGGCCACAGGCTTCTTGTTTGCCGAGATTCCGCATGTGTTTGGCGATAACTTCAGGCTCTTGGTCGTTGCCCTGGCGTTTCTGACCGTTCTTTGGGCCTTTGCGAATGCCGCCATCAGCGCCGTGGCCAACGGTGCTTTGGCAGACCTGCTCAACGATGAATTCGATCGTAGTCTCGAAGCGCGCCCGGCTAGGGTGGCGGTTGATCCGGCTCCAAAGGGGTCCGCCATTACCGCGACGCCGGTTACTTTGGTTATCCTGTCGGTTGCCAGCCTCCTTTTTGGAGGGGCCGCATTCAATACCATCGGCAGTGCGGAAGAGGTGGAGGTCATCGGCCATCGTGGCGCCGCAGCGGCGCGCCCCGAGAATACTATGGCGGCCGTCTTGAAGGCGATTGAAGACGGGGCGGATTGGGTGGAAATCGATGTTCAGGAAACAGCGGATGGAGAGATTGTCGTTACGCATGACAGCGATTTCATGAAAGCGGCGGGAAATCCTCTGAAAGTCTGGGATGCCACGATGGACGACATCGCGAAGATCGATGTTGGCAGTTGGTTTGATCCGGTTTACGCCGCCGAGAGGGTCCCGACGTTGCGTGATGTGCTTTCGGCCGTAAAAGACCGCTCAAAAGTGATTATAGAGTTGAAATATTATGGCCATGACGTCGACCTGGAAAACCGCGTCGTCGCGCTGGTCGAAGAAGCCGGCATGCAGGATCAGATCGCGACCATGTCCCTGAAATACCCTGCCGTTCGGAAAATGCTGCAACTGCGCCCGGAGTGGCGGACCGGCGTGCTCGCGGCAACATCCGTGGGCAAGCTGTCGGGTCTCGAGGGCGATTTTCTCGCCGTCAGCGCCTCCAATATCTCAGGTCGTTTGCTCAGGCAGGCGGAACTCGCCGGCAAGGATGTGTACGTCTGGACCGTGAACACACCCGCGATGATGTCCCGGATGATCTCTCTGGGCGTTGACGGCCTTATCACCGACGAACCGGCGCAAGCCCGTGCGGTGATCGAGTACCACAAATCGCTCAGCACCTTTCAACGGTTCATGCTGCGGCTGGGCGATCGGGTAGGTTATGCGTTCGATATGACGCCGGAAGAAGGGGGCGAGATGTGAAGTTCTTGGCGACCCTGCTTTCGTTTTTGCTTCCGGTTTGCGCGCTGGCGCAGGAAAACGACCTTGGCACGGATCTGCAACGAACAATTGAAATGCCCGCGCATCGCTCGTTGCAATCGATCATCACGGATCCGGAAAACGTACTCTCCCCTTTCGCGACCGACGGGTGCAGCGGGGGTATGTCATGGAGCTGGCGCGTGGTCGCCGATCTGTTTCCGGACTTTGAAGAAGCACAAGGCGCAACCCCGCCGTGGGAGGCTTGCTGTGTGACCCACGACCGCGCGTATCACAACGCGGGCGGCACCAAGGATGCGGAGCTGAGTTTTGACGCGCGCCTTGCCGCCGATGAAGAACTGCGTCTCTGCGTGTTTTCGCAGGGTGAAAGCCAGGTGTCCGATCTTGCGAGCCGATATGAGGTGTCGGAGGAGCGCATCCGCTTTGCGTACAAGGTGATCGGAGACGCGATGTACAACGCGGTTCGCTTTGGCGGCGCGCCCTGCTCCGGTCTGCCGTGGCGGTGGGGGTTTGGCTACCCCGGCTGCGTACCCGGATTCTGAAAGTTCCGCGCTTGGACAAGCGACAGGATCTGTGGCGCGCGGCCGGGTCGCAGGGTCACTCCCTGCTCTTCAGCCAGGCTTCATTCTCCGCGATGTAGTTACGGTTGCGCGGCCCCTCGGAATTCTTCTTGGTGAACTGGATCTGGAAGTTGCACAGACGGCCGTGGCGATAATGGATTTCCGACGACGTCAGGTAAATGTCCCACATCCGAAAGAAGGTTTCATCGTAAAGTTCGAGCACCTTGTCCTTGTTGGCCCTGAAGCGTTCGCGCCATTCAAGGATCGTATCGGCATAGTGATAGGTCAGGATTTCGATGTCCTTGACCATCAGGCCGTTCTTTTCGACCGGTCCGAGCGTTTCGGTGAGTGACGGAATCTGACCCTGCGGGAAGATATACTTTTCGATGAAGGGTGCATTGTAGCGGTTCGGTTTGACGCGCACGATGGAGTGAAGAAGGAACAGCCCTTCCGGGGTCATCAGGTTTTTTGCCGTCCGGAAGAACTCCTCGTAGTGGCGCAGTCCGACGTGCTCGAACATGCCGACTGAGACGATACGGTCAAACTCTCCGGTGACCTTCCGGTAATCCAGCAATTTGAACTGGGCAAGATCGGACAGTCCCGCATCTGCGGCGCGCTGATTGGCCACGCGGACCTGTTCTTCGGAGAGGCTCACGCCGGTCACATGGGCGCCGGTCGTCTTGGCAAGGTAAAGCCCCATGCCACCCCAGCCGCATCCGATGTCGAGAATGCGCATTCCCTCTTTCAGGCGCATCTTGGCGGCGATGTGACGCTTTTTCTTCAGCTGCGCCTCTTCAAGCGTTTCATCGCCATTCTCGAAATAGGCGCAGGAATATTGCATGTCCTTATCGAGAAACAGACGGAACAGTTTCTCGTCGAGATCATAGTGGTGCGCCACATTGCGTTGCGCGGCCTCTGGCAGGATGCTGCGCTTGAGCTTGCGATCCAGTATGCGCAGTCCAGTGCGCGCGGCGGCCGGCGGCGATATGAACCGCTTTTTGCTGTGGTTGAGTTTGGAGATCATCAGAAGGTCGTAAATATCACCCTCCTCGATTACCATCTTCCCGTGCATGTAAAGTTCCGGGAATTGCAGTTCCGGATCGGAATAGAGCTTCTTCAGGGCGTCATCGTCGACGAAACGGATGCGCAAAGGCGCGCGGGTGCCGTCTCCGTAGGTTTTGACGGTGCCAGAGGGATATGCGACCTCGAGCGAACCCGTCTTCACGGTCTTTTCGAACAGTTGCGAAAGTTTGTATTCCAACATGGGCCGAATGTCCTCTGTCTGTGGCTGTCTGCCGAACGGAAAATCTTATGCACGAGGCAAAACCGGATAGCATCACGTGAAACCGCGCGAAGGCGAATTTCTTCGTCATGCGCGGGGAAACTGATTAATAATTGGAAGTAGCCACTAACCTGCCGACACCGCAATGGCAACACGGCGATCATGAGCGCCGAGCAAGAATTTGCACGCTATAACTTATGCATTCAAACCATGCGCCCGATGGCCGGATTTTGCCACGTCTGCGGGCTTGACCGGGTTGTCAAGGCCGCTGGACTGGACGGCGTCTCCGTCCGACAGAAAGCGTGGATGTGTCGGATTTGCTTAACCACACATCAGTTTCTTGGGATCCTTGATGTGGCTCCGGTTGGCTTCGACATAGGCAATGATCCCTGACAGGCAGGACGGTTGCCCGTCAAATCCGATCCAGGGTTTGAAATGCGGAATGTGGACATATGTCGTGGGATCGCGTTTGAGCAGATTGGCAAAGACCGACGCTACAATCAGCCCACCCGCGCCGGTGAGCTTTCCGTTGCCGTGGGTCTCTGCCTCTTGCAGCGCATAAAACCAGAGCGGCGTTTTCTGAAAACCCTTGGCGGCGAGCTCTGCCGGTACGGGAACTTCCTGCGTGCCAAGGTGCGCCGCAAAATGCTGCCCGCTGGCCAGCTGGTACGTGTAGCGGTCCCGGATCATGTTCCGCAAAGCAAGGTTTTTCGTCTGCGCCTCTGTCAGTGTTTCGTCGACGTCTGCCAACTTCATCGTTCCTGTAACGAAGGGTAGTTCCAGAAGCGGCGAGCCCAGTTTGGGACCGACCGGACGGGCTTTCTGCGACGCCACGTTTCCGTTCAGCGAGAAAAACAGGTTCATATCGATGTTGTCTTTGGTGGGTCTTGGCCCGAAACCCTGCGTGGCGAAGAGACCCACCGGGTTGCTCGCGGCGTTCATCTTGTACTGAAACTGGGTTGTCGCGTGGCCAAAACGGTAGCAGGCGCCGGTGAACTCGACCGGCATGACCGGCGCATCCCAGCCGAAAATCGGATGATCCATCGCTTGTGTCAGGCAGTCATCCGCCACGAATGCAGGCAAAAGTTCGTTCCAGACGATCCACTGATAGTGCAACCTGATAAAGCGGCGCACTTCCTGAAAACTGGTGAGCTCCGGCGATACGTGGTCGGCCCATACTTTCGCGCTCATCCCGTCATGCGCGCAGGTTTTGATGTCATTGGCGTCCGAGCCGCCTTCGACGAGCTTGCTCATCAGAATGTTGTGCAACTCGATGAAAATGCCCTGCACCTGAGCGACGATAATATTCTCGTCGTTGCGCGGATCGCCAATCAAGGCTTTACCGGCACAGGTCCGGGCCAGATCAAGCGGATTGTCATGGCGTCCGAACATCAGCATGTGATCCTGCTCACCGCTGCCGTAGAGATGCGGCGACGCCTCGGGACCGTCTCCGTAGACACAGTCGAGATCGAGGCTCGGTGTGCGTATGTTGGGAATTGTCGCGGGATCAATGCGGGTACCCAGCGCCGAGGTGGCATCCAGCGTGATGTCGTGGTCGACGAACTGACCAAAAAAGGTCATGCCGGCGTCTGCGTGACCGTCATGGTTTTCCGTCGCGCGCATCGTTTCGGACAACGCATGCAGAGCTGCAATGACATCCGCGTGGCTGATGTTCTTGATGTGAACGGGATTTGGCGGCAACAGTCGCCCAAGCGTCTGGGCAAAAGGTTTTGCAGGCCCCGCTCCCTGCAGACATGTCTTGGTCAGTTGATCGAGGCGTGTGAGGCCGTGATGCATGCCAGTCATTATTCTTCTCCTGAAAAAAAGTAACCTTGTCAAAATAACCGGACGAAAGTTTCACCCGGACAAAATCAGGATAACAAATGGCAATGGATTATTCAACTTTTGAGAGAGCAAGCTGACTCGATTCAATCCCGCATGACTAGAATTCACACAGACCTTTTTAGTAGATTGTCTCAATCTCCGGATGCATTCCGAACGTCCACTAATTTCAAAAAACCGCTGTGCAATCGCACAGCGGGAACTCAGCGTACCGATGTGAATGCGTCAGCCTTTTTGCAGCACCCTGTTGCCGAGGAGTTCGGCGATCTGGACCGCGTTCAGCGCAGCTCCTTTGCGCAGGTTGTCCGATACGCACCAGAGGTTCAGGCCATTGTCGATCGTGCTGTCCTGGCGGATCCGGCTGATGAAGGTGGCGAAATCGCCGACACATTCCACCGGCGACACGTAACCACCGTCCTCGCGCTTGTCGATGACCATGATACCGGGCGCCTCGCGCAAAATCTCGCGTGCTTCGTCTTCGTCGAGATGCTCCTCGAACTCGATGTTCACGGCTTCTGAGTGGCCCACGAAAACCGGGACGCGCACGCATGTCGCCGTGACCTTGATCTTTGGGTCGATGATCTTTTTGGTTTCGGCCACCATTTTCCACTCTTCCTTGGTCGAGCCGTCCTCCATGAAGACGTCGATGTGCGGGATCACGTTGAAAGCGATCTGTTTGGTGAACTTTTTCGCAGGCTTCTCGTCTGTCGGGTTGTAAATCGACTTGGTCTGGTCCCAGAGTTCGTCGATGCCTTCCTTGCCGGCACCCGACACGGACTGGTAGGTGCTGACGACGACGCGCTTGATCGTTGCGCGATCATGCAACGGTTTCAATGCAACCACCATCTGGGCGGTCGAGCAGTTCGGGTTGGCGATGATGTTCTTTTTCGCGTAGCCCATGACCGCATCCGGGTTGACCTCGGGCACGATAAGCGGAACCTCCGGATCGTAGCGGTAGAGTGACGAGTTATCGATCACCACGCACCCCGCCTTTGCGGCTTTCGGTGCGTACGTCTTGGTCGCATCCGAGCCAATCGCGAAAAGAGCGATGTCCCATCCGGAAAAATCGAAGGTGTCTATATCCTTCGTCGTCAGCGTCCTGTCGCCAAAGCTCACTTCCGTTCCGAGCGATTTACGCGACGCCAAAGCGGCGATCTCGTCCACCGGGAAGTGGCGTTCGGCAAGGATGTTCAGCATTTCGCGGCCCACATTGCCCGTGGCACCCGCAACGACGACGCGGTAACCCATCTTTTTACTCCGATGTGACTGATACGATGGTGGCCGCGTCTTATACCGCTTGGACAACGGTTAAAAGAGGCACAATTTTTTCGTTACTGCGACATATACGTCTGATCAAATATGATCTGCCTAACGACTGACGAAAAAGGCAGTATCATCATGGTGCGAGCGAAGAAGCGCCTGAGCTAAAACCGTCAGGCAAAGCGTGTGGTTGCAAACAACAGCCTTGGCAGTTGCGCCGGCTACGTGGCTGCAAAAAATTTACTCTTCAAGCGACCCAGAATGCCTCGGTCTTCGCGATATCGGCGGTCAGCAAAAACGCGCTGTGTTGTCGGATAGACTTCGCCGATGATATTGGCAAGTCTGCGCGGCTTATCCGACACTTCCCGGTTTGTGACACCGTGAATGGAGTCGATACTGTTAATGAAAAGCGCCAGTTTGTTGGCGCCATAAAGGACGCGATCTTTCACGATCACGTCGTCCGACGAGATTATGCGCTTTGGACCTATGCGTTTGCGCTCCGGGGTTTTCCACGAATAAATCTCAAGGTCACCGCCCTGTGATGCGTCTTCCGGATCTCGCAGATACAGCAGACCTGCATAAAGCTCGACCGGATTGTCCAGATGTGCCGTGCGAACGGATGTCAGGGGTTCCGTGGGAGGAGAGTTGATTGCGATTTGGCAATCAAGCGCGATTTCGCTATCTTCTTTGTTATCTTTCCAAAAACGGACACCTGCCCGCGGTTTACCCAGCGGTGATTTTTGCTGCATTTTGTCAATGATATGCGGATGCGTCTTTTGGATCACGTCCCCAAGTTTCGACAGGAATTCGTCCAGAAACTCCTGCGATGTATGATAGTCCGAGAATTCACGCCAAAGTCCGAGATCGAGATTTGGATTGCTGCGCACATATGAAGCAGGCAAGTCATAGCGCGTATTGGGGGTGTAGGCTTCCCCCTCTTGCTTTCCCCGATGGTTGTCGAAGATGAAGCTTTCTGACGGAAATGTAGTCGCAAGCTCTTCGTAAATGCGCGCAGGCAACGCGTTTTCGATTACTATGTATGGGAATGGAGACTTCGTCAGGTGGCTGTCGCGAAAATTCTGGAGAACGCTCAATTCTGAAGCCATGTTCATTAACTTTTAAGGAACACCATATCAATTCGCGGCGGGATGCTCTCTATCAGTAATGGAAGTTTAGTGGAAATCAAATTTTTATTTGCAGTTCTTTTGAATTTGCAACGTTTGACAGTGGCC
>JASFFN010000050.1:0-8213 GCA_050124275.1 Roseobacter sp.
AGGAGAGCACCCAGACGTGGGATCGGAACGGCCCTTGGGCTCAGCGTGTGCGTGAAGAAGTTGAGGCCGTGCGCGATGGTGTGGGCGTATTGGACCTGCCCGGGTTCTCGCGGTTCGATCTCACAGGTGACGGCGCGGCAGAACATCTACGGGGCCGCATCGCGGGGGCTTTGCCAAAAGTTGGCCGCATGAACCTCGGCTATTTCCCCGACCCGCGCGGTCGCATCCTGACTGAAATGTCTATCATCCGACGGGGCGAGGACGAATTCACCCTGATCACGGCGGCCGTGGCGCAGTGGCATGACTATGACGTGCTGCGCGATGGTCTGCCAGAGGGATTGACGCTCAAAGACCGTACGGGTGAGTACAGTACGCTTATCGTCACCGGCCCGGAGGCGCGTGCACTGTTCCAATCCTTGGGTACGGATGCCGATCTTGCCCTAGGCTGGCTCAGCCACCAGTCCGCGACGGTCGCGGGACTTCCCTGCAAGCTGGCGCGCGTGAGTTTTGCCGGTGAATTGGGTTGGGAGATACATGCACGGAATGAAAACATTCCCGCACTTTACGCCGCCGTGCTGAGCGCCGGGGCAAAACCTTTCGGAATGTATGCGCTCAATTCCATGCGGATCGAAAAGGGCTATCGTGCATGGAAAGGCGATCTTTCGACAGATTATTCGCTGTTCGAGGCCGGGCTGGACCGGTTTGTCAAACTCGACAAGCCGCAGGATTTCCCTGGCAAGGCCGCGTTGATGAACGAGAAACAGCAAGGCAGCAAAAAGCGATTTGTCACGCTTGTTGTCGATGCCGGAGAACAGGATGCGCCCTACATGTCCACGCTCTGGCACAATGGCGAAGTCGTCGGGGAAACCACGTCGGGCGACTGGGGCTATCGCGTCAACGCTTCCCTGGCTCTCGGCGTGGTCCGCACGGATCTGGCGAAACCTGGGACCTCTCTCGAAGTGGAAATCTTCGGCCGGAAGTGCCCCGCCACCGTGCAGGCGGATCAACCTTTGTGGGATCCGGAAAACGAAAGGTTGCGCGCGTGAGCGAGATCATCCTTCTTGACGGCGGCATGGGGCAGGAGCTCGTGCATCGCGCGGGTGATCGGCCAACGCCCCTGTGGTCAACACAGGTCATGGCTGATCATCCGGGACTGGTGCAGAGCGTGCACGAGGATTTCTTTGCTGCAGGTGCGACGGTCGCCACAACCAACACCTACGCAATCCATCATGACCGCCTTCTCGACTCGGGAATGGAAAGCCGTTTCCAAGAGTTGCACATGCTTGCCCTGAGCGAAGCGAAGGCGGCGGTCAAGGCACATGGGTCCGGCCGCATCGCGGGCGCGATCGGGCCGCTGAGAGCCAGCTACCGGCCTGACCTGCATCCGGTATCGCGTACAGCCGTGCCGCTCTTTGCCGAGGTTGCCCATCTTCTGGCGCCCCATTGCGATCTTCTGATCCTCGAAACAGTCGCATCGATCCAGCATGCAGAGGATGCGCTTTCTGCAGCAAGACAGACCGACCTGCCGGTCTGGCTATCTTTGACCGTATCGGACAGAAACGGAACAGTGCTCCGGTCTGGTGAAGATCTTTCCGATGCCCTTGACATCGCGGCAGATGCGGATGCCGTGTTGATAAATTGCTCGGCGCCAGAAGCGGTCACACAGTCGATTCCGATTATTGCCGAGGCGGGAAAACCATATGGCGGTTATGCCAACGGTTTTGTGCAGATCACGGAAGATTTCCTGAAGGATAAGCCAACCGTCGATACACTGACTGCCCGCCGCGACATGGGGCCGCGTGCCTATGCAGGCTATGTCATGGAATGGGTCGCGGCAGGTGCCACGATCGTCGGAGGCTGTTGCGAGGTCGGTCCCGCCCATATTGCCGAAATAGCGTCCCGCCTCACGGCGACCGGACACAGGATAGTTTGAACATCCAACCAGAAGAGAGATTTCCCATGTCCCGTCCCCCGTCTCAAGCGCGCGTTGTCATCATTGGTGGCGGTGTTGTCGGATGCTCGGTTGCCTATCATCTGGCCAAGCAAGGGTGGAAGGACGTGGTTTTGCTGGAGCGCAAACAGCTGACCTCGGGCACCACCTGGCATGCGGCAGGTCTGATCGCTCAATTGCGCGCGACGGCCAACATGACAAAGCTGGCGAAATACAGTCAGGAACTCTATGGAAACCTTGAAGTCGAAACGGGTGTCGCGACCGGGTTCAAACGCTGTGGGTCCATTACGGTCGCGCTGACAGAAGAGCGGCGCGAAGAGATTTACCGTCAGGCGGCCATGGCGCGGGCCTTCGGCGTCGATGTGCAGGAGATCTCGCCAACAGAGGTCAAGGAAAAGTACCCGCATCTCAATATAGAGGGCGTCACGGGGGCCGTTTATCTCGACAAGGATGGTCAGGGGGACCCGGCCAATATCGCGCTTGCCCTGGCCAAAGGCGCCCGCCAGAACGGCGCGCGTGTCTTCGAACAGACGCGGGTCACGGGCATCGCCCGCCGCAGGCGCCGCGTGACGGGTGTCGATTGGGAACAGCGCGGCGAAACCGGTCACATTACCGCCGACATGATCGTCAACTGCGGCGGCATGTGGGGCCATGAGGTGGGCCGTATGGCCGGGGTGAATGTGCCTTTGCACGCATGCGAGCACTTTTACATCGTGACCGAAGCAATCGAGGGGCTTACCCAACTGCCGGTGCTGCGGGTGCCCGATGAATGTGCTTACTACAAGGAAGACGCGGGCAAGATGCTGCTGGGGGCCTTTGAGCCCAATGCCAAACCCTGGGCCATGGACGGTATTCCCGCCGATTTTGAGTTCGACCAGTTGCCCGAGGACTTCGACCACTTCGAGCCGATCCTCGAACGTGCCGTCAGGAGAATGCCAATCCTGGCCGAAGCAGGTATCCATACCTTCTTCAACGGTCCTGAGAGCTTTACGCCCGACGATGCCTATCACCTCGGTCTCGCGCCGGAACTAGATAATTTCTGGGTGGCGGCAGGCTTCAACTCGGTCGGTATCCAGTCGGCGGGCGGCGCAGGCATGGCGCTGGCGCAATGGATGGAGGCAGGCGAAAAGCCCTTTGATCTGGGCGACGTCGACATTTCGCGCATGCAACCGTTTCAGGGCAACAGGACCTATCTTTTCGAACGGTCCAAGGAAACGCTCGGGCTGCTTTATGCGGACCACTTTCCCTACCGGCAGAAAGCGACGGCCCGCGGCATAAGGCGTAGTCCCTTCCATCAGCAACTTGTGGAGCGTGGCGCGGTCATGGGGGAACTCGCCGGTTGGGAACGTGCGAACTGGTTTGCGCGGGAGGGTCAGACACCGGAGTATGTCTATTCGTGGAAACGCCAGAACTTCTTTGAAAACGTTGCCAAGGAACTTGCAGCTGTTCGAACGAATGTCGGGATGTACGACATGTCATCTTTCGGCAAAATTCGGGTTGAAGGCAGGGATGCCGTCGCTTTCCTGAACCATGTCGGTGCGGGCCAGTATGATGTTCCTGTCGGCAAAATCGTCTACACGCAGTTTCTGAACAACGCCGGCGGCATAGAAGCGGACGTCACCGTCACACGCCTTGCTGAAACAGCCTTTCTCGTTGTCACGCCTGCGGCGACACGGCTGGCCGATCAGACGTGGATGCGGCGTCACGTGGGCGACTTCAATGTCGTGTTGACGGATGTAACCGCGAGCGAAGGGGTGCTTGCCGTGATGGGGCCGAATGCACGCAGGCTGTTGCAGAAGGTATCGCCCGCCGATTTTTCAAATGCTGCCAATCCCTTTGGCACCGCGCAGGAGATCGAACTCGGCATGGGGCTCGCGCGCGTGCATCGGGTCACCTATGTCGGGGAACTGGGTTGGGAGGTTTACGTTTCCGCCGACATGGCGGCGCATGCGTTCGATGTATTGTATACTGCCGGACAGGAGATGGGGCTGAAGCTTTGCGGCATGCACATGATGGATTCAGCCCGTATCGAAAAGGGCTTTCGGCATTTCGGCCATGATATCACCTGTGAGGATCATGTGCTGGAAGCGGGGCTCGGGTTTGCCGTGAAGACAGACAAGCCGAACTTCATCGGGCGGGACGCCGTCCTGCGGAAGAAACAGTCAGGGCTGGAAAGGCGATTGCTGCAGTTCCGCCTGAAAGATCCGGAACCGCTGCTTTATCACAACGAACCGGTTCTGCGCGATGGCGAGATCGTCGGCTTTCTCAGTTCGGGTGCGTATGGTCATCACCTTGGTGGCGCCATCGGGCTGGGCTATGTGCCCTGCAAGGGCGAAGACCTGTCCGACGTACTCGCTTCTTCCTACCAGATCGATGTTGCGGGCGTCCGGGTCGAGGCCGAAGCGTCATTCCGGCCGATGTACGACCCGGCGGCTGAACGCGTCAAAGTCTAGAAGGGCATCTTTGCGGGCCTTCGGTGGAGTGGCGGGTTGAATTTCCGTTCCGCATCTGCGAGCAGGCGGCATGGACGATGCGTACAGCCCGCCGGATACCCCGTTGAAGATCCTGCACGAGGATGCCGAAGTCCTTTTGGTCGACAAACCCTCTGGGCTTTTGTCCGTTCCCGGCAAAGGTGAGCATCTTTCCGATTGCCTGCTGCACCGTGTTCAGGACGTTTTCCCGGATGCGCTGCTCGTGCATCGGCTGGATCGCGATACGTCGGGTGTGATGATTTTTGCACTTACGCCGCATGCGCAGCGCCATCTCGGGCTACAGTTTGAAAAACGCATGACCAAGAAAACCTATGTGGCGCGGGTTTGGGGCGTCCCGGCTGAAAAGACCGGAACGGTCGATCTGCCCCTGATCGTCGACTGGCCCAACCGTCCCAGACAGATGGTGTGTCACCAGACCGGTAAACCTGCGCAGACCGACTGGCGGGTTCTCAAGACCGAGGGCGAAACAGCGCGCATGCGGTTGAACCCGCGCACCGGGCGGAGCCATCAGTTGAGGGTGCACATGAAGGCAATCGGGCACCCGATCCTCGGAGACCCCTTTTATGCAACAGGTCAGGCTCGGGACTTCCCGCGCCTGATGCTGCATTCCGAGGAGCTACGGTTCAAACACCCGCAGGGCGGGCGCTCGGTCAAGATTCGTGCTCCTGTGCCATTCTGATTTTGTGCAAGATAAATTTCTCCGTCTTAACATGATACCTTTCGGTCCACGTTCCGCGCTCTTGCGGATCCGACGCGTCGTGAAATTCTGTCGATGCTGCGCGACCGCGACATGACGATCGGTGAAGTGGCCGAAAACTTCGACATGACGCGTGCGGCCATCAAAAAGCCCCTCACGGTTCTGTCCGAAGGCGGGTTGATAACTGTGCGGGTCCGTGGGCGCGAACGGATAAATTCTTTGAACCCCGACTGAATTCAGCCTGTCATCGACTGGCTTTGGTTCTTCGATGCGTTCTGGGACCAGCGGCCCACAGCGCCGACGTCAGAAATTGAAATGGAAAAGCCATGAACTCCACCACCTTGCGAACAACAATTTTTGCCCGCGCGACACGCCGTGGTGCCTGGGCTTTCCTGACCAAGAAAGACAAGCTCACAAAGTGGTTCAAGAAGGTCTGCCTGCAAGTGCCGAAGCCTTTGACCTGATACTGGCCCTGGATCATGGATGGGATGAACACTTCATGCAGATGCGCAAGGCCGTGCATCCGGTGCCGGCGTGACAATCCGTTACAACTCGGTATTGATCTTTTCCCAGGGCAATTGCGCGGCGGTCAGTCGCCTGTCGCTGCCTTGTAGTGATCCGATTTTCTGCCAGCGAGAGCCTCAAAACGGCCGGCGATCCAACCGCCGGTGCGCACCGCCTGCAGCAGCGTGCGCCCGCCGGTGAAGGGCAAGGCAAAAACGAGAAATGCAAAAGCGATTGTTTTTGCGGGCATCAGAACAAGAAAATCCAGCGCCGCGCGCCACGCAAGCGATGCCTTCCGGGCGTAGTGCGTGCTCGACTGATCGCGCGCTCTTTTGAATTGATAGCCGATGCCGAGTCGCTCCGGCGCGATCTCTTCGTAGACAACCGCCCCTTTGGCCCATGCCGTAGGCAAGCCTTTTGATCTTATCTGTGCACAGAATTTCGCATCGCTGCCGCCGGTGAAACGCATGTCTTCGTCAAACCACATGCCGTGCGCGCTGAAGAGTGATGTCTCGCCAAGCCAGTTGTTTGTCACGATCGTCACGCCCGGTGTTCCCTCCAGTCCGGCAAGGCGCGCTGCGCGTTGTTCTTTACGCTGGTAACGCCGGACCACACAGGTCTGCATCAGGCGCTGGAGGAAGGAGAGATCGTGCCGGCTTTCTTTGACACGTACCGGGCCGCCGATCAGCACTGCCCCGCTCTGGCGATGGGCGTTGACGATTTGAACAAGCCAGTCTTTGCCGACAGATTCATCGTCATCGACGAAGGCCAGAAGATCCGCCGCGCATGCGACGGCTTCCCTTGCGGCGCGGTTGCGCCCGAAAGGTATGCCCGGTTCGGGTTCATGGACGTAGTGGATCGACCGGTCGGTGGCCTCTCTGGCGAATGCGTGCACGATCTGTTCGCATCGCGGTGCCTCGTCATTCTCAACAATGAGAAACTGAACGCTTGCGTTCTCCGGCAAATCGCAAGCGATCCATGAGCCGAGCAGTGTTTTCAGCATGTCTGGCCGCCGCCTTGTGAGCGCGGCGACCATGATTCGCAGGGGTGCGTGTCTGCCGGCATCCTGCATCGTCAGATCCGGAACACCCATCGGCTACCGCGCTATTCGCTCGCGGCGGCTTCTTCCTTTTTGATCTCTTCGCCGGTTTCCTGATCGACGACTTTCATGGACAGGCGTACCTTTCCACGATCGTCAAAGCCTAGAAGCTTGACCTTCACTTCCTGACCCTCTTTCAGAACGTCTGACGGATGGTTGAGACGGCGATTTTCGATCTGGCTGACATGCACGAGGCCGTCGCGCTTGCCGAAGAAGTTCACGAACGCCCCGAAGTCGACGATCTTGACCACCGTCCCGGTGTAGATCTGGCCTTCTTCCGGTTCCGCGACGATCGCGTAGATCATGTCGTGGGCCTTCTTGATCGCCTCACCATTCGGGCTCGCGATCTTGATCACGCCTTCGTCGTTGATGTCCACCTTGGCGCCGGAGACCTCGACGATCTCGCGGATGACCTTGCCGCCTGATCCGATGACTTCACGGATCTTGTCGGTCGGGATCTGCATCGTCTCGATGCGGGGCGCGTGAACGGAGAAATCCGCCGCCCCGGTGATCGCCTTGCTCATCTCGCCCAGGATGTGCAGCCGGCCCTCTTTGGCCTGCGCCAGCGCTTTCTCCATGATCTCGGGCGTAATGCCCGCGACCTTTATGTCCATCTGCAGCGACGTGATGCCATTTTCGGTTCCCGCGACCTTGAAGTCCATGTCGCCAAGGTGGTCTTCGTCGCCGAGAATGTCCGACAGGATCGCATAGGAGCCGTCTTCTTCGAGGATCAGACCCATGGCAACACCCGCGACAGCCGATTTGAGCGGCACGCCAGCGTCCATCATCGACAATGAACCACCGCAGACGGACGCCATGGACGAGGAGCCGTTGGATTCAGTGATCTCCGAGACCACGCGGATCGTGTAGGGGAAGTCGGTCGCCGGCGGCAGAACCGCTTGCAGGGCACGCCATGCAAGTTTGCCGTGCCCAACCTCGCGGCGCCCGGGAGGGCCCACGCGCCCTGCTTCGCCGACCGAATAGGGCGGGAAGTTGTAGTGTAGCAGGAAGTTGGACTTGAAGTTTCCGTGCAGTGCATCGATGAACTGTTCATCGTCGCCCGTGCCCAGCGTCGTGACGACGAGAGCTTGCGTTTCACCGCGGGTGAAAAGCGCCGAACCATGGGTGCGCGGCAAAAGACCTGTTTCGCAAACGATGTCGCGAATTTCGTCGGTTCTCCTGCCGTCGATCCGCTTGCCGGTCTTGACCACGTCGCCACGCAGGATCGAGGCTTCCAGCCCCTTCATCGCGGAACCGAGATTTTCGTCTTCCTTTTGCTCGTCCGTCAGCGCTTCGATGATTTTCTCGCGGGCGGCTGCAACGGCCGTCGTGCGTTCCTGCTTGTCGGAAATCGCGAAAGCGGCGCGCATGTCTTCTTCGCCGGCGGCTTTTACCGCGCCGGAAAGTTCGGAGTAATCCGCGGGCGCGAAGTCAAACGGTTCCTTCGCTGCTTCTTCGGCGAGGCTGACG
>JASFFN010000051.1:0-8175 GCA_050124275.1 Roseobacter sp.
GGCAATCGGCCCCAAGATGAAATACAGCGCCGCAATGAAGATGCCGATGAACAGAAGATCGACCACGGCCACGAAGGTCGCCGAGGCAAAGAAATCCCGTACGATCTCGAAATCCCGGATCGTGCTGGCAATCCCCGCGGCGCCGCCGGGCCGGTCGAGAAGGCGGACCTGCATCGCCTGCCAGAAAAGCGTCGAGGCAACCTTCAGGTCCACGCGGCGGCTTATGTTTTCCAGAACGTTGCCACGGATCGTGCGCAGCATCAGATCGAGAGCCAGAGCGATGCCGACGCCGATCGCCAATGTCCACAATGTCACATAGGCGAGATTTGGGATCACCTTGTCGTAGACATTCATCACGAAGAGCGGCAATGCCAGCGCCATCAGGTTGAGCAGCAAAGCGGCAACGACGATCTGTGACCAGTTCGACCAATTGGCCCGCACCGGCGCCCAGAACCAGTGCCCCTTGGCCGGAACCATCCGCACCGCCTCGGGCGACAGCATGGCCCGCGCACGATCCACATCCGGGGTGACCAGCAGTATGTCGGGAAGGATCATGCGTCTGAGCTGTTTCAGCGTGACGTCCTGCTCCAGGTCCGACGCGCCCGGATCCACAACAAGGGCCGTGTTCTGCGACGTCTGCAATTTCGTCAGCACCAGCGCCCCCCCGCCTCGGCGCAGAAGAACCACAGGCAAGGTAACCGGGTCGAGCCGGGCGATATCACGCCGAATTATGCGTGATTTCAAGCCAATGCAGGAAAACGCCCGGGCCAGACCAGTCAGTTGCGTCAGATCCGCGCCGCGCGGGAGACGCGCCGCAACCGCGCTTTGGGTAAACGGCCGGTTGAACGCATTTGCGAGGAATGCAACAACTTCCATACCGTCGGGTGGTTCAGGCGGCCGGTCGCTTGCTTGCCCCGCCGACACGGCCGAGGCGGCTGTGTCGGCATCGAGGCTCATTGCAACGGCTCAAGCACAACAGGCTCGACCGTCAGCGGCTCGATTGTCGTGTCAAAGACAGTCGTCGGCCCGAGTCTTGCACGTTCCTGAAAATTGGCGTCAAACGCGATATCGCTTTTTGCCAGACCAAAATGGCTCGCCAGTTTGCTGCGCGTCGCCAGCGTGCGATAGGTGCTGAAAGCGAGACCCGCATCGGCGCCGACGCTTTCGAATTCGACATTGAACCGCGCGCGTTCGATCTCGAGCAAGTCGAGCAGCGAACGTTTCGCTGCCTCGAATTCCTCCTGGTAGACGTCGACCAGAAGCCGGTTTATGCGCAACTGTTCCTTCAACTGCTGCGACCTTTCGAGATTTGTCGTATAGGCATTCCACGTCCTCGCGGCCAGTTCGTTGACCTCGCGGACCGCGATGCGTTGTTCGGCCATGGCGCGGCTGGTCTGTTCTGCCAGTGCGTTGCGTTCCGCCTTGCGCCCGCCCTGATAGATCGTCCAGCGCAGACCAACACCGACATTGTGATCGTTGCGGGTGCCCGAGACCCCGTTGCGGTTCTTGTCGCGCGAAATGCCGGCGTTCAGCGACACCCGTGGCAAACGGTCTGACAAAATCGCTTCGGCCTGAAAACGCGACTGGTCAATCTGCGTCCGGGCGAACTGTACCCTGTAACTGTTATTGACCGATTCAGTTTTGAGAGCGGACAAAGACTGGGGTGCTTGCGCAAGCGGCACGGACATGCCACCCGAGGGCGGCCGACCGACAATACGTTCATACCGCGCGCTGGCGTCGCGCAAAGCCTGTTCAACGGTCAATTGCGTCAGTTTCGCCGATCTGATGCGGTCGTCTATCGTGAGTTCGTCGCTGTACGGCAATCGGCCACCGCTGACCAGATCGCGGACCCGCTGACCGATTTCTTCGTGTTTTTCGACATTTCGCTTTGCAACTTCGCGCAGGACCCGGTGTCGGTAGACGTCGATGTAAGCCTCGGTTGCGTTCAGAGCGAGAGTTTCGGAGGCGTCGAGCAGGCGAAAAATACTACCGTCCACGCGAGCGGCGTTGGCATAAACCAGATTGGACCGCCTGAAGCCGTCAAACAGGACAAGCTCGGCGCGCAGGCCGATGCGGTTGCGGGCCTTGCCGTCGTCATTGTCTTCCGGTGAAAGATTGGACGGGTCATCCACCCGTTGCCAGCCAACTTCGCCGTCAAGCGTGACCGTGGGTGCGTATTCGCGCTCGAGCAGCAACAACTCGAATGCCGCAGCGCGCATCTCGGCTTCCGACGCTTTCGCGACAGGGTTTGTCGTCACCGCGAAACGGACGGCCTCCCTCAGGGTTTCAGCATGACCAATTGATGCACAAAATCCGGAGCATAAGGCCGCCACCAACAACTTTCGAAAGAATTTCAACATATTCTCCAAGGGTGTTAAATCACCCGCGCGCACTGCGGTAACGCAACGTTAACCGACAATTGCGAAAAATCAATCATTCTGCTGCGGCTCGCGAAACATGCGCGGCAGCAACAGTCAACGGCAGATCCTTTGCGGAACGCGGCGACGAATTGATCGCAAGACCCTTCAGACGTGTGGCACCATCATGAGCCACGCCCATATCATCACGACATAGGTAAACTGATGCAGCGCCTGATCGACGCCCGTCGCTCTCCAGAAGGCCGCGTCCGCAGGCGTCAATCGCTGATCGGCCGTGAACTTTCCTTTCAACCAGTCGATATGGTAATGCGCCACCCCCTCAATCAGGACAACGGGCAGAATGAAGGAAAAAGGTGTGCCGACAAGCATGAAGGCGATCGTCGACCCTGCGGCATGCACGCCTGCATGGAGAAATCGCCCCAGATGGATATATGTTTCCCGCCCGTCCAACATGATTTTGGTCTGCAGAAAGTAGTCCGCAAACATGTGTTTTGCCTGAAGCAGGCAAAGCAAGGCTAAAAGAGCACCGGAACTATCACCCAAAACATGTCCTTTCAGCGCGGCTGGTGCACCTCGCAGGTTAAAGCCATGCTAGCCACTCTGTAAATCCGAAAGACCGGTCAAACTGTGACGAAAAAGCCAACATTGGCGCTTAAACGCCAACAATGCGGTTAAAAATTCGTGATATTTGCCATTCGCCTTCATGTCGTGCGGTACAGAAGCGAGGTTCCGTCGACAAACAAATGCACCTTTTCCGGCTTTGCCGTCATCTTGAGTGTCGTGCCTTTCACATCGGGATGAATGCCCTGCAGTTTCGCGATGACGGCGCTCGCGTCCGGCGCGGACTTCTCAAAATACAGCTGGGTCACTTCGCCTAAGGCCTCAACGATTTCTACCTTGCCTTCGAAGGCGTACGCGTCGCTTTCTGTCGTGACCATGTCTTCGGGGCGTATGCCGATATTCACACGACTTCCCTTGTCCTCGTCACGGGTCGGTATGCGCGCGTCTATCGTGCCCTTGCCGGCATCCAGCCGGACTTGCGTTACGTCGCCGGTCTCGACGATTTCCCCGGCCAGAAGGTTCATCGCCGGCGAACCAATGAACTGAGCCACGAATTCGTTTTCCGGCGTTTGATAAAGCTCGAGCGGTGTGCCGACCTGCGCTATGCCCTTGTTGGCAAGTACGACGATGCGGCTGGCAAGCGTCATCGCCTCGACCTGGTCGTGCGTCACGTAGATCATGGTCGAATTAGGCATGCTCTCTTTCAGTTGCGCGATTTCGATCCGTGTGGCGACCCGCAGGCTCGCATCAAGGTTGGAGAGCGGTTCGTCGAACAGATACACCTTCGGATCGCGCACGATCGACCGGCCGATCGCGACCCGCTGACGCTGACCGCCGGACAGAGCTTTTGGCAGACGGTCGAGATACTGATCCAACTGAAGCACCTTGGCTGCACGTTCCACGGCCGCGTCGATTTCCTGCTTGGGCTTTTTTGCAAGCTTGAGCGCAAATGCCATGTTGTCGCGTACGGTCATGTGCGGATACAGCGCGTAGGATTGGAATACCATCGCAATGCCGCGCTGTGCGGGCGGCACGTCGTTCATGCGCTGTCCGTCGATCAGCAATTCTCCGGACGTGATCTTTTCCAACCCCGCGATCATGCGAAGCAAGGTGGATTTGCCGCATCCCGACGGGCCGACAAACACGATGAGTTCGCCGGTCTCGATGTCGAGGTTTATGTTCTTCAGAACCTCGACGGTCCCGCCATAGGCTTTGCCGACGTCCGTGAGTTTCAGATTGGCCATAGCTTACATCCCTCCCAAGACGCGCGTTAATCCTGCCTGAGCGCGAGACAGACCTGCCAGGGGCCCAAATGCAGTTTGTAGTCCGGGCTGGGGGTCGCACCGCCAAGTTCATACCCGATCGTCAGCCAGTCGCCCGCCGGCATCGCGTGCAGCGACGGCGTGTCCGACAGATTGAAGGCGCAAAAAATCGTCTCGCCTTCGTGCCGGCGGACAAACTGCAAAACGTCGCCATAGGCAAAAACACCATCGTGCTCCCCCTTTGTCAGTGCGGGGTGCTGTTTTCGAAAAGCAATCGCCTTTCGGTAGTGATGAAGAATGGCACCGGGTTCCTCTTCCTGCACGGCAACGCTTCTGTTCAGATGGTCATGGCTGACTGGCAGCCAGGGAAAGCCCTCAGAAAAGCCGCCGTTCTGGTCATGGGGTTCCCAGACCATCGGCGTGCGGCACCCGTCACGCCCCTTGAACTCCGGCCAGAAGGCAATGCCATAAGGATCCTGCAGATCCTCGAAGGCCACATCCGCTTCGGGCAAGCCGAGCTCTTCCCCCTGATAAAGGCAGACCGACCCGCGCAGGCACATGATCAGCGTCGCAAAAAGCCGTTGTGCCTGTGGCGACAATTCCCAGCGGGATGCATGCCGCATCACATCGTGGTTGGAAAAAGCCCAGCAAGGCCAGCCGTCTTTGCCCACCTGCCCCAATTCATAGAAGACTTCGGCGACCCGCGTCGCATTCAGTTTGGTCTTGCTCAGGAACTCGAATGCGTAACACATATGCACCATGTCCGGCCCGCTGGTATATTCGCCGAGAAGCTCCAGACCGCGTTGCGCGTCTCCGACTTCGCCGACGCAGGCCGCCGCGGGGTACTCGTCAAGCAAGGCGCGGAACCGTTTCAGGAATTCAAGGTTTTCCGGTTGGTTTTTCGAATAGATGTGTTCCTGATGATTGTATGGGTTGACGGAGGGCGCGATATTGTCGTTGCGTCGTTCGGGCGGTAGTGGAGGATTGTCCCGCAGGTCCTTGTCCGCAAAATAGAAATTGATCGTATCGAGCCTGAAACCATCGACGCCGCGATCCAGCCAGAAGCGTGTCGTTGCCAAGAGCGCGTTCTGTACATCCTCGTTATGAAAGTTGAGGTCCGGTTGCGCGACGAGGAAGTTGTGCAGGTAATACTGCTGACGCCCCGCGTCCCACTGCCATGCCGGCCCGCCGAAAATCGAAAGCCAGTTGTTTGGCGGGGTCCCGTCCGGTTTCGGGTCGGACCAGACGTACCAGTCCGCCTTTGGGTTTGTCCGGTCCTTCTGGCTTTCAAGAAACCAGGGATGCTGATCCGACGTATGGCTGAGCACAAGATCGATCATGACCTTCAACCCGTGCTGATGCGCTGTCTCCACGAGAATGTCGAAATCAGCCAGCGTGCCGAAAATGGGATCCACGTCGCAATAGTCGCTGACGTCATACCCGAAGTCTTTCATCGGCGAGGTAAAGAAGGGTGAAATCCAGATCGCGTCCACACCCAGCGAGGCGACATAGCCCATTCTCTGCGCGATGCCGATCAGGTCTCCGATGCCGTCGCCATTGCTGTCCTGAAAACTGCGCGGATAAATCTGGTAGATGACCGCGCCGCGCCACCAGTCTCTATCGACCGCACTCAGATGCAGGTGATGCTCCATCCGTCCCATCGGGCTTTGCCTTCTTACTTGACCGAACCGGCCAGAAGGCCGCGCACGAGGTAGCGTTGCATTGTGAAAAAGACGATGAGCGGCACCGAAATGGAAACGAAGGCCGAAGTCGCAAGAATCTCCCAGTCGCCTCCGCGCGAGCCGAGAAGGTTCACTAGCCGCCCAGTTAGCACCAGTGTCTCGTCATCAGTACCCAGAAACACCAGCGCGACAAGCAGATCGTTCCAAGTCCATAGAAACTGAAAAATCGCAAACGACGCGAGCGCGGGGAACGAGAGCGGCAGGATAATCTTGGTAAATATCTGGAAATCGGTGGCGCCATCGACCTTTGCATTCTCGATGATGTCACGCGGCAGGCCGACCATGTAGTTGCGCAACAGGTAAATCGCCAGCGGCATGCCAAAGGCGGTATGCGCCATCCATGTCCCAATGTACCCCTTGCCAATTCCAATCGCATTGTGGATCTGCAAAAGCGGGATTAGCGCGAGTTGCAAAGGCACCACCAGCAGCCCCACGACCGCCGCGACCAAGAGCGCACGTCCCGGGAAATTCATCCACGCCAGCGCATAGGCGGCAAAGGCCGCCACGAGAATCGGGATCACCGTCGCAGGGATGGCCACCGTCAGCGTATTGACGAAGGCCTGCCCGACACCCGCACCGGCGGTGGAAGAGAAAAGCACGTTTTCGTAATTTGCAAGGGTGAATTCCGGTGGCGAGGTCGCCGTAGTGAAGACCCGCGGCAGGCGCTCGCCTTCAAAGCTGTTTGGTCCCGAAAGACGGAAAACTCCGGTATCATCGACGCTCAGCGAATTGCCGTCGTCCTCGACGATATCGCCCGGGGCAAATGCGGTGGGGTTGCGCGCGCTCGTCCCCCAAGCCGAGACTGTGACACCGGCATCGGGGAACAGTTCGCCCTCGATCACGTAAAGATCGCCGACCTGCGACTCGTTACCGGAGAGCCTGATCGCGGGCTCCTGCCGTTCTTGCGTGGCAAGTGCGGCCCACCAGCCAGAGGTCGAAATCTGATCGCCCGTACGAAATGACGATACGAAAAGCCCCAGTGTCGGAAAGAGCCACATCAGAGAAAGTAACAACACCGACAGATGCACTGCCCAGGTCAATGCGGGTTTTTTGCCTGCAATATTGTCCATCGCGCCTGCTCCTTAACGCATTTCCCTGCGCACCTGACGGACGTTCCACGCAAGAATCGGCGTAACCAGCAGCATGATCATGATCGCGCTGGCCGACCCGACGCCCCAGTCGAAGGAGCGGAACATCTTGTCATACATGTAATTGGCCAGCACCTGCGTGCCCCATTGTCCGTTGGTCATCGCCAGCACAATGTCAAAGACCTTGAGGACAACGAGTGTGATCGTTGTCCAGACCACGACGATGGTGGACATGATCTGCGGGATCTTGATTTTGAAAAAGATCTGAAAGGGATTGGCGCCATCCACGATGGCCGCCTCTACCGTCTCCTCGGGAATGCCGCGCAGCGCCGCCGACAGGATCACCATGGCAAAGCCAGTCTGGATCCAGATAAGCACCACCATCAAAAGAAAATTGTTCCAGGGCATGATGGTAAGCCATGTCTGCGGCTCGCCGCCCCAAGCCACCCAGATCGCGTTGAGCACGCCGATCTGGTCGGTACCTTCGGGGCGTGTGTCATAGATGAGTTTCCAGATCACGGAGGCGCCCACAAAGCTGATCGCCATCGGCATAAAGATCAGCGACTTGGCAATATTGCCCCATGTGATGCGGTCGGTAAGCTGGGCCGCCAGCAGCCCAAAGGCGGTGGACATGGCCGGCACCACGATGAGCCAGGTTATGTTGTTGCGAATGGCTTCCCAGAATTTCGGCTCACCCATCATCTGAGCATAATTGGCAAGACCCACGAAGGCGCCACCCTGATCGCGGTCGGTGAACGACAGCCACAGCGTCGCAACGACTGGATAGGCGAGATAAAGCGTCAGCACGAAGAGTGCGGGGAACAGGAAAAGCCAGGGCCGCACCATATTGGCGCGGTTTATGTTGCGCCCCGCGTTCGCACCACGCGCCGGAAAGATCACTTTGTCTAGGATCTTATTGGACAAATAGAAATAAGCGAGACACCCGCCCAGACCGAACGCAATTGTAACAAGTCCTGCGAATGCCGGATGCATCAATCCCCTCCCTTGAAAAACCGCGCCCTATGTTCGGGTACGACCGGTTGATCGCCGGACGCGCCCGTCTTTACGCAAAAGGTTCACTTGGCCGCGTCCCAGCTTTGCTGGATTTCCGCGGCGACCTCCTCGGCGGGCTTGCCGCCGACAG
>JASFFN010000052.1:0-8102 GCA_050124275.1 Roseobacter sp.
CCGCAAGGAGACGTGCGGGCGGTCTATGACAAGCACCATCTCGTTCCGTTTGGCGAATATGTTCCTTTCGCCGATTATCTGTCACGCATCGGGTTGCGCGCGATGGTCGAACAGACGTCCGGCTTCTCAAGTGGTCCGGGGCCCGCTCTTCTCGATTTTGGCGCGCTGGGTAGCGCACTGCCCTTGATCTGCTACGAGGCGGTTTTTGCGCACCGGGTCAACGAAGCTCCTGCCCGCCCCGATTTCCTGTTGCAGGTGACCAACGACGCGTGGTTCGGCAGCTACGCGGGGCCACAGCAACATCTGGCACAGGCGCGCATGCGGGCGATCGAACAGGGTCTGCCGCTGTTGCGATCCGCAAATACCGGAATTTCGGCGGTTATTGATCCCTTCGGGCGAACAATAGCGCAGCTGGCTCTGAACACAGACGGTTTCGTCGATGCACCGGTTCCTCAGCCACTTCCGCCAACATTATACAGTAAAATCGGTGACGTACCGGTTGCGCTGTTTTTGGCGGCAGGCTTCCTTGCGCTCTTTGCGCGGCGGATGCGCCGCGGCGGTTCAGAAACATATTGACCCTGACCAGACGCGCGCGTAAGCAGCGGCAACGGATCACAACGGCTTCCTGGCGTGGTCCGGTTTTTTGTTTAATGGAGCACAAAATGCCACGCATGAATTACACGTTTACGTCGGAGTCCGTATCGGAAGGACATCCGGACAAAGTCTGCGACCGCATCTCGGATGCGGTGCTCGATGCCTTTCTGACCGAAGAACCGGAGGCCCGCGTGGCGGCCGAGACCTTTGCGACGACCGACCGTGTCGTGATCGGCGGAGAAGTCGGCCTGTCGGACAAGGACAAGCTCAAGGATTACATGGGGCGGATAGAGCATATCGCGCGGGAGTGCATCAGGGACATCGGCTACGAGCAGGAAAAATTTCACCATGCCACGTGCAAGGTGACCAACCTGCTGCATGAGCAGTCGGCCCATATCGCGCAGGGTGTGAATGCCGCCGACGGCAAAGACGAGGGGGCAGGGGATCAGGGCATCATGTTCGGCTTCGCCTCCGACGAAACGCCCGAGTTCATGCCGGCGCCCATCCATTACGCCCACGCGATCCTCCGCCGGCTGGCGGAAGTGCGCAAGGACGGAACCGAGCCAACGCTGCGGCCCGATGCGAAAAGCCAGTTGTCCGTGCGCTACGAGAACGGAAGGCCCGTCGGTGTCTCGTCGATCGTTCTGTCTACGCAGCATGCCGATGAAAGCCAGACATCGGCCGATATTCGAGACATCGTCGAGCCCTATATCCGCGAGGTCTTGCCCGATGGCTGGATCACCGACGCCACCGAATGGTGGGTGAACCCGACAGGCACTTTCGTGATCGGTGGACCGGACGGCGACGCGGGGCTGACCGGCCGCAAGATCATCGTGGACACCTATGGTGGCGCCGCACCCCACGGTGGGGGGGCTTTCTCGGGAAAAGACCCGACCAAGGTGGATCGGTCCGCCGCCTACGTGGCGCGATATCTGGCCAAGAACGTGGTCGCTGCCGGGCTAGCAAACAAATGCTCGATCCAGCTGAGCTATGCGATTGGCGTCTCCAAGCCCCTGTCCATCTATTGCGATACGTTCGGGACGGGTGAGGTACATGAGGAAGCGATAGAAAAGGCAATTGGCCAGATCATTGATCTGACGCCCCGCGGTATCCGCGAGCATTTGCAACTGAACAAACCGATCTATTCGAGGACTGCCGCCTATGGCCACTTTGGCCGGGCCCCCGAAGCTGATGGTGGCTTCAGCTGGGAAAAAACCGATCTCATCGACGCGCTGAAAAAGGCCGTTTGACGCGGACGAACAGCGGATCTGTTCGCCGTCGCTCCCCGCGCTTTATTGCTGCGTTGCCGTAAGCGCATTCGGCAATGGGTGCTGATTGGACGGTCTATTGCGCCGATCTTGGATCACGGCCCGCGTCAGGGCGGTTGCGGCGCAGGCGACACCCCGCTAAAGGGCGCGCATGAAAGAACGCAGTCGCCCGCATCGAAATTTTTACGGTCGCATCAGAGGCAAGACCCTGAAGCCATCGCAAAGAACCTATCTGGACGAAGATCTGAATGCCCTGTCGCCCGGCCCGGTGGATTGGGAGGCAAACCCGGATCGCACCCCGCTCGACCTTGACAAACGCTTTGGCGGCAAGCCGGTTTGGCTGGAAGTCGGGTTCGGCGGCGGCGAGCATCTCGTGCATCAGGCTTTGCAGAACCCGGATGTCGGTATCATAGGTGCCGAACCTTACATCAACGGGGTTGCGATGTTGCTCGGCAAAATCCGGCGCGCGCGTGCCTGCAACCTTGCCGTCTTTCCGGGCGACGCGCGAGACCTGATGGATGTTTTGCCGGCGGCGTCTATCGCCCGCGCCTTTCTGCTCTATCCCGACCCGTGGCCCAAGACGCGTCACCATCGCAGACGCTTCGTGACACCAGAGCACTTGCACCCTCTGGCGCGCGCAATGAAGCCGGGCGCGGTTTTCAGGGTGGCGACGGACATAGAGGACTATGTGCGGCAGACGCTGCAAGAGGTCCCCAGGGCCGGTTTCCGCTGGACTGCGCAGAGGCCGGAGGACTGGCGTCAGCCTTGGCCCGACTGGATACCGACGCGATACGAGAAAAAGGCGCTGCGAGAAGGCCGAAGACCGCATTACCTGACCTTCGTCCGCGATTGAACTGATGGGGGTGGACGATGCTGCGGGTTCTCTGTAATCCGACGCAAGCCGATTTTTTACCGAGAAACAGCATGTCTTCCCACGCGTCACCGATCCCCATGACATCCCTAGCATGCGGCCCGCTCTCGGGAGAGGCGCATGTGCCCGGCGACAAGTCGATTTCACACCGATCCCTGATCCTTGGCGCACTGTGCGTCGGCGAGACGACGATTTCCGGCCTTCTGGAAGGGCAGGACGTCCTGGATACCGCAAAGGCGATGCGGGCATTCGGGGCGGATGTCATCGATCACGGGGGCGGCAACTGGTCCGTCAAAGGGGTTGGCGTCGGCGGATTTGCGGAACCTGACCAGGTCATCGATTGCGGAAATTCCGGCACCGGCGTGCGGTTGATCATGGGGGCGATGGCGACATCTCCGATCACTGCGACATTCACCGGTGATGCCTCGCTGAATGGCCGGCCCATGGCCCGTGTGACCGATCCGCTTGCACTATTCGGAACGCAGTCCTACGGGCGCTCAGGCGGGCGACTGCCGATGACGCTTGTCGGCGCGAAAGACCCCGTGCCGGTTGAATACAAGGTGCCGGTGCCGTCGGCTCAGGTTAAATCCGCGGTGCTGCTGGCCGGTCTCAACGCGCCCGGAAAGACCGTGGTCATCGAAGCAGAGGCGACGCGCGATCATACCGAACGCATGCTGAAAGGTTTTGGCGCGGAAATCACGGTGGAAGACACCTCCAAAGGCCGTGTCATCACGCTGACCGGCCAGCCGGAATTGAAGCCGCAGCAGATCGACGTGCCGCGCGACCCGTCGTCGGCCGCCTTTCCGGTTTGCGCTGCGCTGATCGTGCCGGGTTCGGACGTGCTGGTGCCGGGCATCGGGCTCAACCCGACGCGGGCGGGTCTCTTTGCCACGCTGCGCGAGATGGGGGCGGACCTGACCTTTGAAAACGAGCGCCTCGAAGGCGGCGAGCCGGTCGCCGACCTGCGTGCGCGTTATTCGCCCGACCTGCACGGCATCGACGTGCCTCCCGAACGGGCAGCCAGCATGATCGACGAATACCCGGTGCTGTCGGTGGTGGCGAGCTTCGCCAGGGGACGTACGGTCATGCGCGGCGTGAAGGAACTGCGTGTCAAGGAAAGTGACCGCATCGATGCCATGGCCGCGGGATTGCGCGCAAATGGTGTGACAGTCGAGGACGGTCCGGACTGGTGGATCGTCACAGGCCGCGGCCCCGGCGGCGTCCCAGGTGGCGCGACCTGCGCCAGCCATCTGGATCATCGGATTGCCATGTCGTTTCTGGTCCTTGGCATGGCCGCACAACGGCCCGTCCAAGTGGATGACGCAGCCCCGATCGCCACGTCTTTCCCGATTTTCGAGGCGCTGATGGCGAACCTCGGCGCAGACATCCGCCGATCAGATGCCTGAAGCAGAAGGCAAAGTGGCCACCACACCCTTCACCGTCGCCATTGACGGGCCGGCGGCGGCGGGAAAGGGGACCGTTTCCAAAGCCGTTGCAGCGCATTTCGGGTTCCGCCATCTGGATACGGGGCTGCTTTATCGTGCAGTCGGCGCCAAGGTGCTGTTGGGCATGGATGCTCGGGATGCAGCCGAGACCCTCGCGGCAAAAGACCTAGACGCCAGCGACCTGCGCAGCCCCGAAGTGGCGCAGGCGGCAAGCCGTGTCGCGGTGATGCCTGCGGTGCGCGCGGCGCTGGTCGATTTTCAGCGCAGCTTTGCACGGCGGCCCGGAGGGGCCGTTCTGGATGGGCGTGACATCGGTACGGTGATCTGTCCCGAAGCGGATGCGAAGCTTTTTGTCACAGCGAGCGCCGGCGTGCGCGCAAGACGCCGGTACGAAGAACAGGTCGCAACTGGCGATACCATGACCTATGAACAGGTCCTCGCGGAGGTTCTGGAACGTGACGCGCGGGACCGCGAGCGCACGACCGCGCCCCTGAAACCCGCGCCGGACGCCGTTGTAATCGACACGTCTTGCCTGACGATCGATCAAGCGGTTGCGCGCGCGATCGAGGCAATCGATGCCTGCCGCAAGCGCTAGGCGGACTGGCTCCGAGAGGTATTGTTGGAAATGATTTTGTGGCGCAGGTCCTGTGCGATGCCGCTCTGGAAAGCGCCCGCGAGACCGGGTTCGGTTTTCTGCAGCGCGCGCAGTCGGTGTGAGGGGATCATCCAGTAGCGCGATGGTTCTGACACGATTGCCGTGGCGGAGGCTGGCATGTGCCCCAGAACCGACATTTCGCCCACGAAGTTTCCCGGTCCGCACGCCCCAACCTTATGTCCGTTGAGAAAGATATCTACGCGGCCTGAGACCAGATAAACAAGCATGTCGACGTCTTCCTTTTCTGTCGTCAGCACCGTGCCCGGCTTGCCATCTGTCCAGACGCCCATGTTCAGGAACCGGCGCGCATCCGCCCTGGACATCGCGTCAAGGCGCGCTTCGAAAAACCGCTCTTCCTCGGGGCTGAAACGTGCGCGCCGCTCGTTGAGCCACTCGCGTCCGATCTGAAAGATGTTCACTGTCACCAGTAGCGTTTCCCAAAATACGCCGACCGGATCTTTCAGCCATATCGTATCATAGGCAATCGCGGTGAAGGCCGATGCGATCACGAAGACGCGCAGCCAGGTCATCGACCGCATCATCATTGAGATAACGAGCAGGAGGTAGGAAGTATGTCCCACAAGACCGCCCGGCGACAGCGCAGATTCCAACGTCAATTCCAAGCATGCGTTCCTTTTGATACTTCGACCCGTGATGCGTAAACTGATTTGACGGCATGTAAGTACCCAGACCCTCACTAAAGGGTGCATGGATCGTGACCTGATGTATCGCTATCCTAATGTCCAACTATACAGGGACCGCATCCAATGCTCCGACTGCTATTGATCTGCATTTTTTCGCCTTTGTCAGCAGCTTCTTTTGCGCAAGACACTGAAGAGCCTGTCGGCGCCATGACCGTTTCGCAACTGGCGCGGATCATCGTGGCCATGGATGCGGATGCGCGACAACGCGGTCCGGCATTTGAATTTACAGTGCAGGATATCCCCGCGACCGTGATCACGGATCCGCAGGCGGACAGAATGCGGGCGATGGTGCCAATTCGCTCTGCGGAAGGTCTGGCCGCAGAGGAACTGATGCGCCTGATGGAGGCCAATTTCGCTTCCGCGCTGGATGCGCGTTACGCAGTGGCGCACGGGCGTCTATGGGGTGTTTTCATTCATCCGCTGTCACCGCTGGAACCCGGCCAGTTCGTGTCCGGTATCGCGCAGACAGTCAACGTGGCTTTGACCTACGGGCAAACCTATTCTGGCGGCTCTTCCGTCTTTGGAGGTGGCGATTCCGCGAATCTGCATCGGCAGGTTCTCGAAAAACTCAAACGCGAAGGGCAGGAGCTTTGAAAGCTAGTGGGCGACACTGGGCTGGTTGCGCAGATATGAAAAATTGGCCGAGAGCAGGCTGATCAGATCCAGCGGGTTCAGTTTTCGAATGTCCGGCACGGCATGGCATTTCGCCCCGAGCAGATCAAACAACGACAGCGTCGTGCTTTCCACCAGGGCCATTTTCCAGCCGTCGAAGAAACGCCGCTCCAGCGCACCTTCCGCGAGAACAGCAAACTCCTTGTGGCGTGGATCATGCCGGATTTGCTCGACTGTTTCTGCAAGCCTTGTCGGCGGACCTTCCAGATACTGAAGAACGACGCGGCCCTCAATGTGCAAGAAACCTGTCAGTCCGGCCGCTGCGTTGTTGCGCTGGCTGACCGCAAGGAGATCTCTCAACGCCTCATAGCCCATGGGTTGAACCAAGCGCGAGGCATAAAGAAAATATTGTAGCGTCATGGCCGTCTCCCAGTGTGCGCACAATTTGGGCAGTTTGCGTCTAGGTCAAGCGTTTGACCAACTTTGACCGACATGGGGTAGAACTTACAGCCTCCAGCGCAACCAGAGGTGATTTCGACATTGCACATATTGACGGCTTGATCCTTGACACGATCCGCTCTATACGCGGCGCATTGACACGGCGGGAAGTCGGGCGTCCGAGGACAAGGGGCAGGGTCGGTAACTACCGGCCCTTCGTTTGTTTGAGCATCCGGTGCCGCGTGTCAGACCCAAATCGCAAAAGACCGGCGGAGACAACCGCGTGGCCAGAAACACTTTAAGTTAGGAAAACGACGCCATATGGCAAATACGATGGAAGAGTTTGAAGCACTCCTGAACGAAAGCTTCGAAATAGACACGCCCGAAGAGGGCTCTGTCGTCAAAGGCAAGGTCATCGCGATCGAAGCGGGCCAGGCCATCATCGACGTCGGCTACAAAATGGAAGGCCGTGTCGATCTGAAAGAATTCGCAGACCCCGGCGAAGCGCCCAAAATCGCCGTTGGCGACGAAGTGGAAGTCTTCCTGCGCCAGGTCGAAAGCTCGCGCGGTGAAGCGGTTATTTCCCGCGAAATGGCGCGCCGTGAAGAAGCGTGGGATCGTCTGGAAAAAGCCTATGCAGACGAAGAGCGTGTCGAAGGCGCGATCTTTGGCCGCGTCAAGGGTGGCTTCACCGTTGATCTGGGGGGCGCCGTGGCGTTCCTGCCCGGCTCGCAGGTCGACGTGCGCCCGGTACGCGATGCGGGCCCGCTGATGGGGCTCAAGCAGCCGTTCCAGATCCTCAAGATGGACCGTCGCCGTGGCAACATCGTCGTGTCGCGCCGCGCCATTCTGGAAGAATCGCGCGCCGAACAGCGCGCGGAAGTCATCGGTAATCTCACCGAAGGCCAGACCGTCGACGGCGTGGTCAAGAACATCACCGAATACGGTGCTTTCGTCGATTTGGGTGGCGTGGACGGCCTGTTGCACGTGACAGACATGGCGTGGCGGCGGGTCAATCATCCCTCCGAGATCCTCACGATCGGCGAGACGATCAAGGTGCAGGTCATCAAGATCAACAAGGACACCCATCGCATCAGCCTTGGCATGAAGCAGCTGCAGGAAGATCCGTGGGATCTGGTCGCCGCCAAGTATCCGCTGGGTTCGGTGCACACGGGTCGCGTGACGAACATCACCGACTACGGCGCCTTTGTCGAACTCGAAGCCGGTGTCGAGGGCCTCGTGCACGTCTCCGAGATGTCCTGGACCAAAAAGAACGTTCATCCGGGCAAGATCGTGTCGACGTCGCAGGAAGTCGAAGTCATGGTACTGGAAATCGACGGTGCCAAGCGCCGCGTGTCTCTGGGCCTCAAGCAGACCCAGCGCAACCCGTGGGAAGTCTTTGCCGAGACTCACCCGGTCGGGACCGAGGTCGAGGGCGAGGTCAAGAACATCACCGAGTTCGGTCTGTTCGTCGGTCTGCCTGGCGATATCGACGGCATGGTGCACCTTTCGGAC
>JASFFN010000053.1:0-8069 GCA_050124275.1 Roseobacter sp.
CGTCCCCGAAGGCCAGAACGGGCGCACCCGTGGCTTCGGACAAGGGCCTGGCGAGGGGCGCGTGATCGAGATGGCTGTGCGTGACGACGATGTGGGTGATCTTTTGAGACGCCGTCAGTGCGGTCATGATCGCTTCGAGATGTTCTTCGATCTCCGGTCCCGGGTCGATCACGGCAATGTCGCGCGTGCCCAGAAGGTACGTGTTGGTCCCCTTGTAGGTCATGGGCGACGGATTGGGGGCCACAATCCGACGCAGTCCCGGCTCCAGTTCTTCGGCAGCTCCAATGATCGGGTTGAAGGCGTCGGGCATGTTCAATGGGTCTTTCTAATGGTTCAGGCCGCAGATAGGGTTTAACGCATGTTGTCCCGGTTGCTCAAACCCTACACGCCCCGCAGCCTTTTTGCGCGTGCCATTCTGATCCTGCTGTTGCCGATCATCGTGCTGCAGATCGTGGTGACCGTGCTTTTCCTGACTCGTCATTTCGAGGATGTGACGCAACAGATGGCCGATGCCGTCGCGCGCGAGATCGTGCTGGTTCTCAATATCGTCGATGCGGCGCCGGACCGGGGATCGGTCACCACCGAAGTCATCCGTCAGGCAGGGCAACTGGCGCTCATGGCCATACCCGTGGATGCCGAGCAGGTGCCTCAAACCATGCAGCGTGTCTGGTTCGATTTCTCGGGACGCGTCATTTTCTCGCGTTTGACCCAGAGAGTACCGCGTATCGAGGCCATCGACTTGCTGGACGAGGATTTCGTGAAGGTCTATGTGCCGTCTCGTCATGGTCCGATGCGCCTGACCTTCGACAGAGAGCGGATTTCAGCCAAGAACCCACACCAGCTTTTTGTGAACATGTTGTTTTTTGGCGCACTCGTCACTTTCATTGCGATTTTCTACTTGCGAAAACAGGTGCGCCCAATCAAGCAGCTGGCGCGCGCGGCGGAAGCTTTCGGGCGGGGACGCCACGAGCCTTACACGCCAAAAGGGGCGATTGAGGTCAGGGCGGCGGGAAATGCGTTTCTCGACATGCGCGCACGGATCGAACGGCAGATCGAGCAGCGGACGCTCATGCTTTCCGGTGTCAGCCACGATCTGCGCACACCGCTGACGCGCATGCGCCTGAGCCTGTCGATGCTGGATAGGGAAGAGCGCGAGCCGCTGGAACGGGACGTGGACGACATGCAACGCATGCTCGATGCATTCCTGAATTTTGTGAAGGGTGCTGGCGAGGGTGAATCGGAGGAAGTCGATCCGCGTGCATTGATTGCCGACGTCGTCGACACAGCGAGGCGGGCGGGGCGCAACGTGGAGCTTGTGGCGCAGGAGGGGGACGGCACCGGTACGATCAAACTGAATGTGCTGGGGATCGAACGCGCGCTGGACAATCTGATTTCCAACGCGGTGCGCTACGGTGCCCGGGCGGAGGTGTCGGTGATGTTCAGTGACAAGTCTCTCAGGATACGCGTCGAAGACGACGGTCCCGGGATACCGGAAGACCGGCGGATGGATGCGACGCGTCCCTTCGTGCGCCTTGACGCCGCCCGCAATCAGGACAAGGGGACGGGTGTCGGACTCGGGCTGGCGATTGCAACGGATATTGCGCGGGCGCACGGAGGCATCCTGCGCCTGACCGCGTCCGAGCGCATGGGAGGGTTGTGTGCTGATATCGTCATTGCGCGCTAGGCTGACTATGGCGCTTCGTTCAGGAAAAGGTGGTCGCGCAGCCGGTGCTTCCCCAGAGATCTTATTGACCGGGGCGTCAAATGCGCGTTGCGATGCGGTGTGCCATGTTTCTTTCCCGGGTCGCAACCACATGCCTTAAAAATAGGCAGTGTTCCTGAAATCAAGGAGTGGACGTTTGTCTACTATCTTCTTTTGTGATTTCCTCGCGTTATGGAAGACGTTTCTTTTCAGACCACTAACTCTGCCGCTCTCAGCCGCGGGCTGAAGGAGTATCTGGCCTTCCTCTATCCGGAACGTGATCCCCAGGCGTTGACGCGGGAGGTCGTTTCCGCCTTCTGGCCGGAAGGGGCACGGCGTCGCAAGCGCGGGCGCATTCCCGGCAATACCATGTGGTCACAACGCGACGCGTTGCTCATCACTTATGGCGACACGCTGCGGGACGGTGTGCACAAACCGCTGGATCTTCTTTATGATTTTCTGCTCGGAAACCTAAAGAATGTCGTGAATGGCGTGCATATTCTGCCGTTCTTTCCCTTCACGTCTGACGATGGCTTTGCCGTTTCTGATTTTCGCGCTGTCAATCCTCAACTGGGTGACTGGACAGACATTCGGCGCATTTCGGCCGACTTCAAATTGATGTCCGATCTGGTGCTGAACCACGTCTCCAGTCAGGGGCGATGGTTCAACGCCTATCTTCAAGGGCAGGAACCCTTTGACAGGTTCTTTTTCGAAGCTTCCCCCTCGGATGATCTGAGCATGGTGGTTCGGCCCCGCACGACACCGCTGTTGCGCGAGGTGAATACGGCAAACGGCCCGCGTCATGTCTGGTGTACGTTCAGCCACGATCAGATCGACCTTGATTTCCGCAACCCGGAGGTCCTGCTGGAGTTTCTGCGGATCATACGCTTGCACATAGACAACGGTGTTCAGATCATACGCCTCGACGCCGTCGCCTTTTTGTGGAAGGAGATCGGCTCACCCTCCATCCACCTGCGGCAGACCCATGCCGTCGTCAAGCTCATGCGCCTGCTGTGCGACTACGCGGTGGAACCGGTGGTCTTGCTCACCGAGACCAATGTGCCGAAGGCTGAAAATCTCAGCTACTTTGGCGACCGCGATGAAGCCCATGTAATTTACAACTTTCCGCTGCCGCCTCTCATTCTGCACGCGATGATAACGGGAACGGCCCGGCATCTCGCCAAATGGCAACGGGCCATGCCACCGGCGCCGCTGGGGTGCGCTTATCTGAACTTCACCGCCAGTCACGATGGCATCGGCATGCGCCCGGCGGAGGGGTTGTTGTCGCCCGAGGATCAGGCCGTCATGATAGAAACCGTCCGCAGAATTGGCGGGCTCGTGTCGATGCGCGCGCTTCCCGACGGCGGCGAGTCACCCTACGAGTTGAACACGACATTTTACGATGCAATGAGCCAGACGGTGGATGGGCCTGACGAGTACCATCTTGCCCGTTTTATCTGTTCCCAGACCATTGTGATGTCTCTCGAGGGCATTCCGGCCTTTTACATCCACTCGATCCTGGCCACGCCGAACGACCATGCCAGCGTCGAGAAACGCGGCATGAACAGAGCCATCAACCGACACAGGTGGGATTATGACGCATTGCGAAGCAGACTCGCGAACCCGGGCAGCCCGCAGGCACAGGTCATGAACCAGATGCGCGTGCGGCTGCAAATCCGACGGGAACAGACGGCTTTCCACCCGAATGCCACGCAGTTTACCCTGCCGGCGGTGGACGACCGTGTCTTGGCTCTTTGGCGTCAGAGCCTCGACCGGCGCCAGTCGATTTTTGCGCTGCACAATGTCAGCGCGGAGACGGTCACCATCTCGGAGACGGCGCTGAACCTGATTGCGGACCTGACGTGGATCGATCTGCTGTCGGGCGATCAGATCGGAAATGGCGATATCTCGCTTGCCCCGTACCAGTGCCGCTGGATCAGCAATACAGGTCACTGAAATTCCTCGGCGTCCGCCGCGATTGCAGAGTGCATATCCCGAAGGAAATCGGGGTCTGCGGAATGCACCCTGTTCCAGCTTGGTATGAAGGGCGTCTCGTGCGGCCGATCAAGAAAAATCTGCCCCGCACGCATTATGCTCTCGGCAAACAATTCGATAGAGGCTTCCTCGGCGTGCCGGTCAACCGCCAGCCCGTTCATCTGCGCGTCGGTGTAATAGGCTTCCAGAAGGTCAAGCGCGTTGCGGTAGTATGTGGCCTTCAGCGTCCTAAATGTGTTCTGGGTGAAGATGGTGCCGTCTGATGCGAGCTTGCGGAATACGGCCTTGCAAATATCGGCCGACATGCGGTTCAGCCCGGTTTCCGCATCCTCAGGACTGAGGTTTTGGTGCTTGTGGTCGTAAGAATCCGCGATTTCGACCTGACAGACGGATCTTGGGGCAAGATTTCGCCAGGCTTCGGACAGTACGCCGATTTCCAGCCCCCAGTCCGAGGGAATGCGCAGATCCGGCAGGATACTGGTGCGCATGGCGAATTCGCCTGACAGCGGATATCTGAAACTGCGCAGGTAATCGAGGTAATCCCTGTCACCGACCACCCGTTTGAGCGCGATCAGCAGGGGGCTGACGAGCAAGCGTGTGACACGTCCGTTCAGTTTGTTCTCGCCGATGCGTGCGTAATACCCCTTGGCGACTTGATAGGGAAACGCAGGATTCGCCACCGGGTACACCAGCCGGGCGAGCAATTCGCTGGTGTAGGTCATTATATCGCAATCATGCACGGCCATCACCGAACTGTCCTGGCATCCGATCAGATACCCCATGGACGTCCACACGTTCTTTCCCTTTCCATGCTCGGCAGGGGCCAGTCCGATGTTGCCCAGTCGATCGTCCAGGGCCTTCATTCTGGGGCTTTCGTTCCAGATGACCGTATGGTTCTGGTTCAGGTCGCCAAAGAACTGGCGGGCATGGCGGAACTGGTTTTCGTCGGCCCGATCAAGCCCAATCACTATGCGGTGCAGGTAGGTCACTTTGGAAAGTTCGGCGACGATGTTCGGCATCGCCTCCGTTTCAAGTTCGGAATACAGGCAAGGCAGGACCAGGGAAATCTTTCGCGAAGGCGCAAAAACTTCCAGTTCATGCGTCAGATCCGTAAGGGACCTCGTGCGCAGATTGTGAAGCGTCGCGATGTGGCCGTTCTGATGGAAATCAACCAATTTTGTATCCTCTCAAGAGTGACGGATGCCGGTCCAGAAAGGCGTTGATCGCCGCGTTCCATCCGTGGGGACCGGCTGCCTCCGTTCTTTGGACGCGACCTTCGTCTTCACCCTTCAGGCGAGGCAATGGCGGGTGATGGGGGTTTGACACGATGAAACCATGGTCCGCGTTTTCGATCATCTCCAGATCATTCGGCGCGTCGCCGAGCGCGACCGACATCCTTGGAGAATAAAGCGCGACAATCTCGTCCATGCGATCTTTCTTCGTCGAGCCGAATGAAAGTGTCAAAAACCGTCCGCCAGCTCTTGCCGAAACCCCGTGTTTGGACAGTTCGGAGACAAATGCTGTCTGGTCACTCTGGTTGCCGGACCAGAGTCCGGGCTCGGAGAAGGCCCTTTTTTGCGCCAGCTTTGCGGAGACGCGTGTCAACCCTGTGGCCTGCGCAATGTCCTCGATACTCATGTCCCCGAAGCCTCTGAACTGACTGCGCAGGCCGGACGGGATGAGGTCCAGAACCGCACGCAGGCGGTCATAGGTTTTTGTACCGACATGGTTGCCGGTGCCGGGGCCGATCAGCCCGGCGCCGTTTTCGACGATGGCGGGGTAAGAGGCGAGTCCCAATTGCGCTTGCAGAACCTCCATCTCGGCGGCGGTTTTGCTGCTGGCGAGCACGAGGGGAATGCCAAGCCGCCTTAACCGCGCCAGTGCCGGTTCTGCAGGCGCCCATGAGTAGGTTTCGTGATCGAGCAGGGTGCCGTCCAGATCCGAAAAGACAACGAGCGGAATCGAGCTGGTCATGCTGTCAGTTTCGGTCAGGCCCCGCGTATCTTCAAGGATTTCGTCGTCTCCGGAGCGTCTTCGGGCCGGTCTCGTCTTTTTTTGAAGACTTCTGTGCAACAAGAGAAGCTGTTGATGGCGCTTGTCTGTAATACCACCACCTCACGAGACGGGCTCAAACAAAACCGCAATTTAGACAGTGCGCCGATTTCAGGCGGGACAGGCGGCCAGAGATGCTGCGGGTGCCTGACCTCACGAACGTCTCTCGAATTTCAAGTTCCATTCTTCTGACGATGCGACCTTGCTCTCCGCCAACTATTCATTCATATTCAGATACTAGAATTTAAAGAGGGAGGAAACCAGAGATGCTGTCCCGTAGAAGATTTATCCAATCAACGGCGGCCATGCCGATCGTGGGGGCGCTGCCGCGTTTCTCATTGGCGGAACTGTCGATCGGTTCCGCAAAGCTGACGACTGTCAGTGATGGCAGCTTGACGCTGCCGGGCAGTTTCATTTTTGACCAAATGCCCAAGGATGAACTTGCGCCGATCCTGAAGGACTACGGTCTCTCCTCCGAAACGCTGACGCCTGAATGCAACCTGGCTCTTTATCAGGACGGCACGAATACGGTTCTCTTCGACGTTGGCTCCGGTCCTGATTTCATGCCCACCGCCGGGGAAATCGTCGACAGTCTGGATGCGGCCGGTCTGGCGCCGGAGGACGTAACGCATGTTCTGTTCACCCATGCGCATCCGGATCACATCTGGGGGCTGCTGGACGAATTCGATGAACCCGTTTTCCACGAAGCCACCTACATGATGGGCCGGGCCGAGTGGGATTACTGGTGGAACCCGGAAACCGTGAACGAAATTGGTGAGGCGCGGGCGGCCTTTGCGGTGGGCGCTAAACGCCGCATGGAAGCGATTGAGGATGCGGTGCAGCTCTTCGACGACGGTCAGGAAGTCCTGCCGGGTATCGCCGCGGTCTCCACGCCGGGCCATACTCCCGGACACATGGCGTTCGAGTTGAGACAGGGAAATTCCTCTGCCCTCGTCGTCGGTGACGCCATAGGCAATCATCACGTGGCCTTTCGTAAACCCGAGTGGCCAAGTGGATCGGATCAGGATGCCGAGACCGCTATCGTCACGCGAAAGATGTTGCTGGACCGGTTGACGTCAGAGGACATGGTGTTTGTCGGGTTTCACCTTCCCGACGGCGGCGTGGGCCGTGCCGTCAAGGACGGTGATGCGTTCCGCTTTATCGTGGAGGGCACGTGATGCGGTTGTCATTTGCTCTGCTCCTGGGCCTGATCGCACCACACGCTCTGGCTGACGAAAACATCCCGGACCAATACCCCGGCTCGCCACTCTATTCAAAGCCGGTCGAGTTCATTCCGAATGTCTGGTCCGCAATCGGGGCGACCGCGCCGCCCACATATGAAAACTCCGGCCACAACAACAATCTCAGTTTCATCGTCACCGGAGACGGTGTGATCGTGATAAATGGCGGTGCTGCTTACATTCTGGCGGAAGCATTGCACGCCGAAATCAGACAAATCACGGATCAGCCCGTAAAGCTGGTCATCGACGAAAACGGCCAGGGCCACGCCATGCTAGGAAACTCCTACTGGGCCGAGCAGGGGGTGCCGATCCTCGCGCATGTGGATGCAGCGCATGAGATCGAGGAGCACGGGCATCGGATCCTCGAAAGCATGAAGCGCTACAATCGTGACAAGGCAGAGGGCACGTTCGTCGCGCCGCCGACCGAAACCTTCGAGGACAAACGCCTCATCGAGATGGGCGATTTCCGGATCGAAGTCCTGCATCTCGGCCCCGCACACGGGCCAGGAGATACGCAGGTCTGGCTGCCCGATCAAAGCCTCGTGATTGCGGGCGACATGGCCTTTCACGAGCGGATGCTGCCGATTTTCGAGGACACGATTGTCTATGACTGGATCGAAACGTGGGACACCGGGTTCGAGGCGTTGAATGCCACCTATGTCATCCCCGGCCATGGTCATCCGACGAACATGGCACAGGTGCGTCGGTACACCCGGGACTACCTGGTGTATCTGCGCGAAAAAATCGGTGAGCATCTGGACAATGGCGGCGATCTCGCAGAAGCCTATTATATCGACCAAAGCCCCTACGCGAACCTGGATACTTTCGAGGAACTGGCGACGCGTAACGCGGGCAGGGTCTACGAACAGATGGAGTTCGAGTGACAGCACATTCCTACGCCAGCAGAGTCTGTTACAGCCAAGGCATTGCTGACGTCGTGCAGGCCAGTGACGGGCTGAAGGCCGCCCGCCTCCTCGGGGCGCGCCTGCATCATTGTTTGGCCGCGCTGACGATAGCAGTGATGCTTTTCATCGCCGCGTCGCCCGCTGCGTTTTCCCAGACGCCCGCTATCGCCGCGC
>JASFFN010000054.1:0-8035 GCA_050124275.1 Roseobacter sp.
GCAGGAAATGCAGACCAAAATGGCGCAAATGCAGGAAGACATGAAAAACATCATGGTCGAAGGGGCGTCGGGTGCCGGCCTCGTGAAAGCGACCTGCACGGCCAAGGGCGAACTCAAAGGGCTGGATATCGATCCCTCGATCTTCAACAGCGACGACAAGGAGGTCGTTGAAGATCTGATCCTTGCCGCGATCAAAGACGCGCAGGGGAAAGCCGCCGATCGGGCGAAAGAGGAAATGGCAAAGCTTACCGAAGGCATGGGATTGCCCGCCGACATGAAGCTGCCCTTCTGACCTTTCTCGTCCCGGAGACAGGATGAAACAGCCGATGCCAAAAAATGTTCCGCTGCCATGTGTAAAACACAGGCGAAAACCTTGAGCAGCACCAAAGACATTGACGCCCTGATCGACCTGATGGCCAAACTGCCGGGACTGGGACCGCGCTCCGCGCGCCGTGCCGTGTTGCAAATGATCCGGAAACGAAGCCTGCTGCTTATGCCGCTTGCCGAAACACTGCGCAGGGTGGCCGAAACCGCGCGCGAATGTCTGAACTGCGGCAACATCGGCACAACCGACGTCTGCGACATCTGCACTTCGGAAAAGCGCGCGAATGGCGAAATTTGCGTTGTCGAAGATGTGGCCGACCTCTGGGCAATGGAACGCGCGGGCGTCTTCAAGGGGCGCTACCACGTATTGGGCGGGACACTTTCCGCGCTGGACGCCGTCGGGCCGCAGGAGTTGCGTATCCCGCGGCTGATCGATCGCGTTACGACCGAGCACATCAGTGAAGTCATTCTTGCGCTCAACGCCACGATCGACGGGCAGACAACCGCCCACTACATCGCGGACCAACTCGAGAACCGCGTGCGCCTTACATCACTCGCACAGGGTGTGCCGATCGGGGGCGAACTGGACTATCTCGACGACGGCACGATCACCGCGGCCATGCGCGCGCGAAAATCACTCTGATATCTTAGTCGCAGGCCGCGTCCACGATGATCTCGACCTTGAGTTCCGGTCTGGCAAGTTTCGCCTCGCCGCAGGCACGCGCAGGCGCGTGACCTTCCGGAACCCAGGCATTCCAGACCTCGTTCAAACCGGCGAAATCGCTCATGTCTGACAGCCAGATCGTGGCTCTGAGCATTTTTTCGCGGGATGACCCGGCCTTTATCAACAATTCGTCCAGACGGCGCAGGCATTCCGTCGTCTGTTCCTGGATCGTGGCCCCTTCGCCGACCTGGCCGGTAATGTAGGCAACACCCCGGTGCTTGACGATCTTCGAAGACCTCACGCCTGTTTCTATCCGTTCAATCACGGCACCTTCCTCCGCGCTTGTTTCGGATCTATCGCGGCCTTTGACTGCCGCACTGCCAGATCCGAAAACTCATTGTTTTGTGTCGCCCGATCATATCGACCGAGGTAAAATACCGGTAGTAGGCTCAGCGAGGTTTTCCCTGCCAAGCGCGCCGGATCAGCGGCTGCGTTCTGCCTCGTCTTCATCCTCATCGTCGTCGCGAGGTCCATCCGGCAGATTGAAGAAGCTGTCGGCATCGGAAAAGTCGCTTGCATCCTCTTTTTCGTCTTCGTCCTCTCCCGACAGAGTGAAGGTTTCCAGCCCCTCGATGGCCGTGGGAATTTTCGGCTCTGCTTGCATGCCAAGGCTCTGTTCCGTACTCACGAGTTTGCGGCGTTCGTCATCGCTCATCACAGGTGCATCAGCCGCCTTCTTGGCTGCCGCCTTCTGTACCGCCGCGTCCAGTTCGGACTGCTTGCAGAGCCCCAGCGCCACCGGGTCAATGGGTTGGATGTTGGATATATTCCAGTGCGTGCGCTCGCGAATGGACTGGATCGTGGGTTTCGTCGTACCCACGAGTTTGCTGATCTGACCGTCGCTGAGTTCGGGGTGGAACTTCACAAGCCACAGGATCGACGCCGGACGGTCCTGACGCTTGCTGAGCGGCGTGTAGCGCGGGCCGCGGCGCTTTTCCTCGCCCTGTGCTGCCGCATTGAACTTCAGTTTCAGTTTGTGCAGCGGGTTTTCCTGTGCCGCATTGATTTCTTCCTGCGTGAGCTGGTTGTTCGCAATTGGGTCAAACCCCTTGACGCCCTGTGCCACGTCGCCATCGGCGATTCCCTGCACTTCCAGTTCATGCATACCGACGAAGTCCGCGATCTGCTTGAAACTGATCGTCGTGTTGTCCACCAGCCAGACGGCTGTGGCTTTGGCCATAAGCGGTTTTGCCATCGCAATGCTCCTGTTCAAACGCGATTTTCCCACGCCTGCACCATCGCCTTGAAGGGCGGTCCCGGAGGCCGGAACAGTGTCCATTGTTGGGAAACTTCAGGCGTATATACTCATCAAACGGACATAAGGAAAGACCCAATGCGCAGGCTCTTCGCAACTGTGTTGATGGCATGGCCTTTCATCGCTCAGAGCGATACGGCACAGGATTTCGATTACTACGTGCTGTCGCTGAGCTGGTCGCCGAACTGGTGCGCTCTCGAAGGCGACGCGCGCGGGTCGGATCAATGCGACGCCCGTCATGATCACGGCTGGATCCTGCATGGTCTCTGGCCACAATTCGAAGACGGCTACCCCGAATACTGTCAGACAGCGGAACGCCCGCCTTCGCGCCGCATGACCGGCGAGATGGCGGATATCATGGGCTCGCCGGGACTGGCATGGCATCAGTGGAAAAAACACGGCACCTGCTCGGGGCTCTCCGCCGCGGACTACTATGCGCAGTCTCGCCACGCGTACGGATCGGTCAGTCGTCCGCCGGTCCTGCGCCGACTGACAGAACCTGTCAGGATTTCACCAAAGGTCATCGAGGACAGTTTTCTGCGTGCTAACCCGGACCTGAGCCCCGATCAGATTACAGTCACTTGCCGCGAAGGCCACATTCAGGAGGTGCGCATCTGCCTGTCGAAAGACCTCGATGTGCGCAGCTGCGGCGCTGACCTGCGCAGGGATTGCGCCGCCCCGTCCGCACTTTTCAACCCGGTGCGCTGAACAGCGTTGCAGGTCGAAGATCCTGTCAGAGTGTCAGGATCGTGCAGCCTGTGGTCTTGCGCGCCTCCAGAGCTTCATGTGCCGCTGCCACGTCCTCCAGCGGAAAACGCTGATCGATGCGGATTTTCACATCCCCGTTCGACACTTTGCCGAAAAGCTGCTGTGCCATGGCCTGACAGGTTTCATGCCTGGCGATATGCGTGAACAGCGTCGGACGCGTGATCTTGAGTGACCCCTTCTGCCCCAGAATGCCGACGGAAAACGGCGGAACCGCACCGGACGCATTGCCAAAGGAGATCATCATGCCCAACGGCTTGAGGCTGTCCAGCGAGCCTTCGAACGTGTCGGCCCCGACGGCATCCATCACGACGTCCACGCCCTCGCCGCCCGTGATGTCCTTGACGCGCGCCACGAAATCCTCGTCGCGGTAATTGATGCAGTGATCCGCACCATGTTGCAGAGCGAGCTGGCATTTCTCATCCGTGCCCGCCGTTCCGATCAGTTTGATCCCTTCAGAACGCGCCCATTGGCAGGCGATCAGCCCGACACCGCCTGCCGCCGCGTGAAACAGAACTGTGTCGCCTGCACCGAGTGGCGTTGTCCGGTGAAAGAGATACTGCACCGTCAGGCCTTTCAGCATCATCGCTGCCGCCGTCTCGAAGTCGATATCGTCCGGCAACGGGCATACCTGTGCCGCCGGCATGACACGGGCGTCGCAATATGCTCCCGGAGGGGCCGAAGCATAGGCCGCGCGATCCCCGGGCTTTAGGTGGGTCACTCCCTCGCCAACCGCTTCAATGATCCCGGAGGCTTCCATCCCCAGGGCGTGGGGCAGCTCGAGCGGATACATCCCCATGCGCTGGTACACATCGATGAAATTCAGACCACAGGCTTTGTGCGCGATACGCACCTCGCCAGGCCCCGGCTCGCCAACCTCGCGCTCGACCAGCTTCAGAACTTCTGGCCCACCTGCTTTTTCGATAATGACGGTACGTGCCATGCGATTACTCCCTTGTTTTTTTCACAGCGATAATTTGTGGAGGACGTGACGGACTCAAGCCACTTTCAGCACTATTTTCCCGATGTGACCGGAACTTTCCATGCGTGCGTGCGCTGCTGAGGCATCCTCCAGCTCGAATTCCTGATCCATGACAGGGGCGATCGTGCCGGCAGACAGCAATGGCCACACAGCCTCTCTCAAATTCTGCGCGATGCGCGCCTTGGCAAGGTCGCTTTGCGGGCGCAGCGTACTTCCCGTCATCGTCAATCGCCGCGTCATGAGAGTGGTGAAGTTCACTTCGACTTTGGGACCGCGCAGGAAAGCGATCTGGACCAAACGCCCGTCGTCCGCCAACGCTTTCAGGTTACGCGGGATGTAATCACCCCCCACCATGTCAAGGATGAGATTGGCGCCGCCTTCGCCGCGCAACACATCGACGAAATCCTCCTTGCGGTAGTTGATCGCCCGCTCAGCCCCGAGACCGGTACAGGCGTCGCACTTTTCGTCCGACCCGGCAGTCGTGAACACGCGTGCGCCAAAAGCCTTGGCGAGCTGTATCGCTGTCGTACCGATGCCGGAAGAGCCGCCATGCACGAGAAAACGTTCGCCGCCCGTCAGACCGCCCCGCGTAAAAACATTGGACCAGACGGTGAAATAGGTCTCCGGCAAGCAAGCCGCTTCGCGTAATCCCATCCCCTCCGGTATCGGCAGACAATGTGCCGCAGGCGTCGCGACATATTCCGCATAGCCTCCGCCCGGCAACAAAGCACAGACATGATCCCCGACCTGGACGCCCTGCGCGCCCGCACCGACAGCCACCACCTCGCCAGCGGCTTCGAGCCCCGGCAGGTCACTCGCCGTCGGCGGCGGTGCATAAAGGCCCGCGCGTTGCAAGGCATCCGGTCGGTTCACCCCGGCATAGGCGATCTTGATGACCACCTGGTCGTGTGCCGGTTCCGGTATCGGGCGCGTCGTCAATTCGAGAACCTCCGGCCCACCCGCTTTGGTAATCTCGATCGCGCGCATCGTCTCAGCCATCATTTCGGTCCTGTCTGTTCATGTGCAGCCACCATAGCCACGCTCCCCGCGGGTGCAATGTCTCAGTCGCGCGACGGCGTCCAGCGGCCCGGCAGATCTGATCCGGACGCCCCGGCAGGCGCTTTGATCCGGCTCATGAGCCAGTTCGGCCCGGCCATGAGACGGCTCAAGGCCGGGTTCTTGCGGGCCTTCGCCTTGATTTCCTCGATGCGCATGACGTCGGCGATGCGCCGGTCGAGAAAGGCCCATGTCGCCGAATGTTCCGGACTGCCATCGCCCAGCCAGTAAAGGACGGTCGAGGAATAGACACCCGACAGGGTTGCGCGTTTCGTGTACCAGTTCGCATCGGTGGACGTATCGCCAAGCGCGTTCCAGATCGCGTCAGAGGTTCCCCACACCAGCTTGACACCATCCGGCGCATACATGGGCAAGGCAAACAGTGTGGCCGCACGCCGCACAGCTTCCTTGTCCTCGATCACGTCGAGCCTGATCCGGACGGCTGCCGCAACCTTTTCCCGGAACTTCATGGCAGAGAGGTCCGTTTCTCTGAGCCGCGCCAACATTGCCTCGTCTCCTGCCTTGTGAAACGCGATGGCCAGATCGACGGCGCCCCGTGGGCAAACGGCGCGCGCGACAGACGGCGAGGTTTCCGTGTCGCGAATCGCCGCCTGAAATGTGGTCTCGGACCAGCCATCGAAGGGCACATGCATCAGCGCCGCGTGCAACAATGCTTTCTTGGTCGTTTCATAAGACACGGTCATGCTATGGCTCCCGGGTTTGCTATGTCTTGCGTCTGGACAAGATAGAGCGACCTTGCTATACGCCCAACTCCTGCAATTCATTGCAACTTAACTTAGAAAGGTGGTGACAACCACATGCAGGTTAGTGTTCGCGACAACAATGTCGATCAGGCGCTCCGTGCCCTGAAGAAGAAGCTGCAGCGCGAAGGTGTCTTCCGCGAAATGAAGCTCAAGCAACATTTCGAGAAGCCGTCCGAGAAAAAAGCGCGCGAGAAAGCTGAAGCGATCCGCCGTGCCCGTAAACTGGCGCGCAAAAAAGCCCAGCGCGAAGGCATGCTCTGAGCAGGCCGCCTGCTGGCAAAGAATTGAAACCCCGCAGGAGCGCCCTGTGGGGTTTTTATTTCGAGATTTTGCACAACCGTGAGTCCTGTATAAGTATCTTGGTTCTTCCCTCGGACGATCACGTTTAAATGACTGAAAGTTTCTTTGCGGCTTTTCCACTTATAGCGGGCATGTCCGCGGTTATTGCCGCCTGGCTCTTTCTGCGTTCGGTTGCAAGAGCCCGTGCCAAACGCCGCCAATTCGAGCAGGCGGAACCGATCATCATCGACGGCTCGAACATCATGCACTGGAATGGCGGAGAACCTCGGCTTGAAACGGTCAAGGCGGTTGTCGACCGATTGACAGAAGACGGCTTTGCTCCGGGCGTCGTCTTCGATGCCAACGCCGGATACCTGCTCTCGGGGAAATACCAGCATGACGGGTCACTCTCTCGCTGGCTCGGACTGCCCGAAAAGAACGTGATGGTCGTCCCAAAGGGCACACCGGCTGACCCGATGATTCTGCAAGCTGCCCGGGATATGGATGCACGGGTCGTGACGAACGACCGGTACCGCGACTGGGTCGGGCAGTTTCCGGAAATCCGCAGAAAAGGATTTCTCATCAGAGGAAGTTTCGCCTCGGGTGAACTGGACCTGAAGCTTTGAGAGCATACAGGCGTCACCGGCAAACGCGCGCAGGCACTGGTCAGGCCACGGCCTGAAACGGATCTCCCGCCCAGCTGCCTGAACTGGCGATGATCCGCAATCGCGTGAAAGAGCTGCGGTCGAAGGTGGACCCGTCTCGGCTTTCATCCATAAGTCTGCGGTGATGTCCGCTCTGGTAGGCAGCTTTCAGCATCGCGTCGTCAGTTTCCCAAAGGGTGAGCGTAAACCCTTCGCAGCCGTCAAACCCGCCGTTGAAGACGCCATGCCGCAAGTTCCCCGGTTGCTCCGCCATGAAAGCAATGGCTTCGGACACTTTGACCGCAAAACGCGACATGCGCGGAAGTTCATCGGGGTTGGTCGGATCATCGAAAGAAGCAGAGGTGATCACCGCTAACGGCCCGCTTGGATCTTCGGCACAAGGTTTGATGGCGCTGTTACTTTCCAGATGGCCGCGCCACCGGACTTCGCCCCTGTGCTGGATGGGTACGGCAAGAGCATGCCAGACTTCGTCCGCCTCTGCCAACGCAGGCATTGCAGCCACAGGATCCTGCATCATGGCTTCGGCTTCTTTCCGCGTGTTCCAGATGCCCAGACCTGCCCAGGTTGCTGACTTCAACGTAGGCATTTCGTTGTCGCCAAGAGAATGGCCCACACAGAACCGCCAGCAATCAGCACCCTGCACCGGGTCGAACGTTCGCTCCAAGGCCGCTACCGGATGCGGAAATTTAACACGATGCAGTGTGATCCAGTTATGAGTGTCCCGCATTGTCAGTACCTGTACACTGGCTGCAAGCGCAATGAGTCAGCGCTGCTGCTTGCTTCACGAACTACTCTACAGGTAAAGCCGTGGTTTTGAATACCGTCCGCAGCGCAAAGCTGGACTGCATCTGCGCAACACCGGGCAACCGGGCGAGCGACTGACGGTGGATGCGCGCGAAGTCCTCGGTGTTCGCGGCCACCACCTTCAGCAGGTAGTCTGCTGATCCGGCCATCAGGTGGCATTCAAGCACGTCGGGGATCCGCGCGACGGCCTTCTCGAAGGCTTCCAGCACCTCGTCCGCCTGCCCCTGCAGCGTGATTTCGACAAACACTGTTGTCGGCACACCCATCTTGCGTGCATCGAGCAAGGCGACGTACTCTTTGATGTAGCCTTCCTTCTCCAGTCTCTGGACGCGCCTGTGACACGCGGAGGCCGAGAGATTCACGGCCTCGCTCAGATCGGTGTTTGAAAGGCGCCCTTTGCGTTGCAAGGCGGCCAGG